>NZ_JAOCFV010000018.1:0-85559 GCF_029842145.1 Stenotrophomonas sp. GD03794 | reverse complement strand
CCACACCGCCCCGCCCAACCCTCAGAAAACCAGCGCCGGCTGTTGCGGTTGCTGTTGCTTCGGCGGTTGCCTTGGCCTTTAGCGGGTGCAGGGCTGCAAGCCCTGCCGGAAACCCTCCCCTCTCAGCAGGCTTCAGCCACCGCAGTGCGAGGACGCCCCAGCCACGCCAGCAGCAACCCCGAGGCCGCCAGCAGGCCACCGGCCACCGGAATCGCGGCGTAGCCCAGGCCCGAACTGATCACCGCACCGCCCAGCGCCGCACCCACGGCATTGCCCAGGTTGAACGCACCGACGTTGATCGACGACGCCAGGCCCGGCGCCTCGCTGGCCGCCTGCATCACCCGGATCTGCAACGGCGGCACGATCGCAAAAGTCGCGGCACCGAACAGCAGCACCCCCAGCGCCGCAGTGGCGTGGTGCATGAAGGCCAGCGGCAGTACGAACATCAGCACGGCCAGGACCGCCAGCAGGATGCGGGTGGCGCCATCCAGCGACCAGTCGGCCATGCGCCCGCCGATGCCGTTGCCGAAGGTGAAGCCGATGCCGATCAGCGCCAGCGACATCGCAATGAAGGCGTTGGACGCGCCGGTCAGCTCGGTCAGCACCGGCGCCACGTAGGTGTAGAGGGTGAACATCGCGCCGGCGCCAAGCACGGTGGTAGCCATCGCCAGCAGCACCTGCGGCTGCAGGATCGCTCTCAGTTCGCGGCGCACGTCCGGGCGCGGCCCCGGCGCGGATGCCGGCAGCGCGAGGCCGAGCGCGGTGATCGCGACCAGGCCCAGCACCGCAGTACCGGCGAAGGACAGGCGCCAGCCGAGCTGCTGGCCCACCCAGGTGGCCAACGGCACACCGCCGATGTTGGCGATGGTCAGGCCCATGAACATGGTGGCCACGGCGGCAGCCTGCTTGTCCTTCGGCACCAGGCTGGCGGCAACCACCGCACCGATGCCGAAGAAGGCACCGTGATTGAGGCTGGTGACCAGACGCGACAGCAACAGCAGGCCGTAGTTCGGGGCCAGTGCCGAGAGCAGGTTGCCGACCACGAAGATCGACATCAGCAGCATCAGCGCGGTGCGCTTGCCAAACCGTCCCATCAGCAGGGTCATCACCGGCGCGCCCAGCATCACGCCCACGGCATAGGCGGTGATCAGCAGGCCGGCGGTTGGAATGTTCACGCCGACGCCGTCGGCAATGACAGGCAGCAGGCCCATCGGCGCGAATTCAGTGGTGCCGATGGCGAAGGCGCCGACGGCAAGGGCCAACAAGGCGGCTCTGGAGTTCATGGGGTCATCCTGCGTGGGGCAGGTCCTGGAAAAGAGCGCGTAGCCTGCGCGCTTTGTCGGCCCGGATTAAGCCTCGCCCCGGGAAAACACTGTTGACCCCAATTCACAGCTGGCGGGAACCTCCCCGCCGGGCATGGCCCGGCGAGCCCAATGGGTCCCATAACGCAGAACCCCCGGCGCTGGCCGGGGGTTCTGGGACACACATTTGCCTGTGATCTGCTTACCAGTCGCCAGCACCCGGCACGTGGTGATCGCGTGCGCGGCGGCGCATCAGCAGGTTCAGCCATTCCACCAGCACCGAGAAGCCCATGGCGGCATAGATGTAGGGCTTGGGCACGTGCACGTCCAGGCCATCCAGGATCAGAACCGCACCGATCAGCAGGATGAAGGCCAGTGCCAGCATCTTCACGGTCGGGTTTGCGTCGATGAAGCGGCCCAGCGGGTTGGCGGCCAGCAGCATCACCAGCACCGACAGCAGGATGGCGGCGACCATCACCGGGATGTGATCGGCGATGCCGACGGCGGTGATCACCGAGTCCAGCGAGAACACGATGTCGATGATGGCGATCTGCAGGATGACCATGCCGAATACACCCGAGGCCTTGCTGGTGGCCGGGTTCTCGTCTTCGCCACCGGTGATCAGCTCCTTGATCTCCATGTAGCCCTTGATGATCAGGAACAGGCCACCGACGATCAGCACCAGGTCGCGGATGGAGATGCCCATACCAGCCACGGTGAACAGGTTGGCGGACATGTGCGCCAGATAGGCCAGCGACACCAGCAGGGCGATGCGGGTGATGCAGGCCACGGCGATGCCGAGCTTGCGCGCGAACGGGCGACGCTCTTCCGGCAGCTTGCTGACCGCGATGGAAATGAACACCAGATTGTCGATGCCGAGCACGATTTCCAGTGCGCTCAGGGTGAACAGGGTCACCCAGGCATTGGGGTCGGCGAGGAACTCAAAGGACATGGAAACTCTTCAGGGCAGTGGGGGAATGGGGATCAGCCGTAATTGCCGGCCATTGCATGCGGGACCACGACCAGCGCCCAGCACAGAAGCACGTTCATCATCAGCACGAACACTGCCGCCGAACCCATGTCCTTGGCGCGGCCGGCCAGCTCGTGGATCTCGCTGCCGTAACGTTCGATCACCGCCTCGATGGCCGAGTTGGCCAGTTCCATCGCCAGCACCAGCAGCATCGAGCCGATCAGCAGCGCGCGTTCGACCGGGGTCTGGCCCAGCCAGATCGCGACCGGGGTCAGCAGGATCAGCAGGTAGACCTCCAGCCGGAACGAGGACTCATGCAGCCAGGCGGCGCGCAGGCCCTGCCAGGACCAGCGCGCGGCCTGGAAGATGCGGCGCGGGCCGCGGGGCAGATGGCCGAACTGATCAGCCACGGGTGGAACATCCAGCAACAGGGGCGCGGCGCAGCGACCGCTCAGACGCACGGCAGGGAATCATGGGTGCACAGGGATAGGCAGATGGCCGCCATTTTGCCACAAGGCCGCCAGCCGCATCCCGGCACCGGCCCGGTGAATGGACTGCCAGGGGCAAGCCCCGGCCCGCCCCAGCTTCTATGATGGCTTTCCCCTTCCCTGCTGGAGCGCCTGATGTCCCGTCGCCGTACCTGCCTGCTGATGCTGGGCCTGCTGACCGCCGCCCCCCTGGCCCAGGCGCTGAGCCCGGCCAAGCCGCCGCGCGTGCCCGAGCAGGTCTCCAACGTGGCCTGGGCCGGCGACATGGCCCACTTCGCCAGCGCCGACCAGGCCAACCCGCCGCCGCGTGATGGCATCGAGTTCATCGGCAGCTCCTCGATCCGCTTCTGGGAGAGCCTGGCCACCGACTTCCCCGGCCAGCCGGTGTTCAACCGCGGCTTCGGCGGCTCGGAAGTCCGCGACAGCACCTGGTACGCCGACCGCATCGTGGTGCCGTATGCGCCATGCAAGGTGTTCTTCTACGCCGGCGACAACGACCTCAACAGCGGCCGCAGCGCCGTGCAGGTGCGCGACGATGTGGTTGCCTTCGTGCAGCGCGTGCATCGCGACCTGCCGAAGACGAAGGTGGAGTACCTGTCGATCAAGCCGAGCCCGTCGCGTGCGCACCTGCTGCCGGCGATCAACGAAGCCAACACGCTGATCAAGGCCGCGCTGGCCAGGCTGCCCAATACCGGCTTCACCGACGTCTACACGCCGATGCTCGGCGCCGATGGACAGCCGGACGCGACGCTGTTCCGCGAGGACATGCTGCACATGACCCCGGCCGGCTACGCGATCTGGACCAGGGCGCTGGCGCCGAAGGTGAAGTGCGATTGACGCAGGCGTGCGTCGGGCATGGCCCGGCGCTACCGCAACACTATCCACGCATGGCGTGGATCTACTGAATTCATCCACGCATGGCGTGGATCCACTGCGGATCGCGGGAAACTGTCGAAGGCGGGGCGGTGTGGGTGTGCAGGACCGTTGGCGCCATGGATGGCGCCATCGAGCCCCCATGGATGGGTTTACGGCGTGTCCTGCACACCCACACCGCCCCGCCACTCCTCGGAATGCCCGCTTTTGATGTTGATGTTGCCTCGGCGGGTGCCGGGCGCAGCCCGGCCAAAGCCCTCTACCGGAAGATCACCGTGGCTTCGGTGCCCTCGCCCGGCTCGCTGGCCAGGCTGACCTTCCAGCCGAAGCGGTCGCACAGCCGGCGCACGATCGACAGGCCCAGGCCAGTGCCCTGCGGACGGCTCGGTTCGGCGCGGTAGAACGGCTCGAAGGCGCGCGACAGCGCCTCGGCGGACATGCCGATACCGGTATCGCGCACCACCACCCGGTCATTGAGCACGTGCACGTCGATACGCCCTTCATCGGTGTAGCTGCAGGCGTTGCGCACCAGGTTGCTGACCACCACCTGCAGCACCCGCGGTGGCGCATGCAGCTGCACCGGGCCGTCGCTGTGCAGGTGCACCGATACCGGGCGCGTGCCCAGCAGCTCGTTGGCGTTGTCCACTTCATAGCGGACGATGTCGTTGACGTCGAACAGCTCGATCTGCGGCTCGACGTCGGCCTCGCGGGCCAGGATCAGGAACGCATCGATCACCGCTTCCATGTCCCGACCGGCACGCTGGATGCGCTGCAGGCTGCGGCGCAGGCGCGGCTGCAGGGTTTCATCGCCGAGGGCCATGTCGCTGGCGACGCGGATGACGGTCAACGGCGTGCGCAGCTCGTGGCTGGCATCACGGGTGAAGTTGCGCTCGCGGGCCACGTGCGCGCTGACCCGGTTGGCCAGCGAATGCAGCGCGGCCGCCAGCTGCCGGGTCTCGCCCTGCATGTCCGCCGGAAGCTTGTTCGGCTCCAGGTCGGCCGCCTCCGGGTGGCCCGGGTCCCAGCGCGAGACGCGCCGCGCCAGCCAGTTCACCGGTGACACCAGGCGTTTGGAGGCACGGTAGGTCACCCAACTGGCGCCGTACACCGCCAGCAGGGTCAGCAGCACCGGCACGATGCCGAACCAGAACGCCAGCATCTCCGCGCGCGAACGCAGGAACACCAGGTACAGCCGGCCGGCGGGGCGCACATCCACCAGCACCAGCTGATCGTCCTTGGGCAGTTCGTGGAAGCCTGGCTCCAGGTTGCGCAGGTTGGCAGGCAACGACAGGGCCGACTGCCCGCTTTCCAGCAGGTAGCCGCGGATGTTCTGGGTGTTGGGTGGCGGCTGCACCGGCGAGGCCTCGTGCAGCGTCCAGAAGTACGTCGCTTCCTCGCGCAGGGCGGCACCGACCAGGCTGTGCTTGATCACCAGCGAGACCAGCCAGGCACCCAGCAGGATACCCAGGCTGGCCAGCACTGCCTGCAGGATGAAAGCGATACGGATCTTGCGCGGCAGGCCGTGCGGCATTGCGGGGTCCCGGTCAGAGCGCTGCGATTATAGGCAGCGCGCCGCGCCGTGCGGATGCATGGGAAATGACCGGTGGCAACGCCATCCGGTCATCCCCTGCCCTCGTGCGTGGCCGGATCCCGGCCGGGCCTGCTGCTGCACCGGCGCGGGCCCTGCTCAGGCCATCGGCTGGGCGATGTCGGCAATGCGGTAGCCGGCACTCTGCACGGTGTGCAGCAGCGGACGGTCGAACGGCTTGTCGATGATCTTGCGCAGGTTGTACAGATGGCTGCGCAGGGTGTCCGAATCCGGCAGGCCATTGCCCCAGATCTCGCGTTCGATCTCCTGGCGGGTGACCACGCGCGGCGATTCGCGCATCAGGATGGTCAGCAGGCGCAGGCCGATCGGCGACAGCTGCAGCTCGGTACCGGCACGGGTGGCGCGCATGCTGACCGGATCGAGCACCAGGTCGGCGACCTTGAGCACTTCCGAACCGACCTGGCGACGCTCGCGGCGGATCAGCGCGCGCAGGCGGGCTTCCAGTTCCTGGATCGCGAACGGCTTGGTCAGGTAGTCATCGGCGCCGAAACCGAGGCCGGTGAGCTTGTCGTCCAGCGTATCGCGTGCCGTGAGCATCAGCACCGGGGTGGACTTGCGCGCATCGTTGCGCAGGCGACGGCACACTTCGATGCCATCCAGGCGCGGCAACATCAGGTCGAGCACCACGACGTCATAGCTGTTTTCCGCCGCAAGGCGGTAGCCATCCAGGCCGTCCTGTGCATAGTCGACTTCGAAGCCGCGACCTTCCAGGTATTCCCCGATCATCTCGGAGATGTTGCGGTTGTCTTCGACCACCAGCACCAAGCCGGAGGTCTCCTTCGTCTGACGCATGTGATTCCCTCTAACTTCAGCTTTGTGAAACATGCCGGATCGACGGTGGACGCGATGTGAAGTTCCGTCAAGAGGGAAGTAAATCGTTCAGAGCAGCGGACGCAGCAGCGGCCAGACGTTGTCCAGCACCTTCGGCTGCGCCTGCGCGGTCGGATGAAGCCCGTCGGCCTGCATCATGCCCGGTTGCAGGGCCACACCCTCCAGCAGGAAGGGCAGCAGCGGCACCTTGTACTGCGTGGCCAGCGCCTTGTAGGCCGCCGCCAGGCGCTGGCGATAGGCCGGCCCGTAGTTGGGCGGCACGTCGATGCCCAGCAGCAGCACCTTGGCGCCCGCCTTCTGGCTGGCCTGCACCATCTTTTCCAGGTTGCCCTGCACCTGCGCCGGGGTCAGCCCGCGCAGTGCGTCGTTGCCGCCAAGGGCAATCACCACCACGGTCGGTTTTTCCTTGGCCAGCAGGCCTGGCAGGCGGGTCAGCGCGCCGGCGGTGGTCTCCCCGCTCATGCTGGCATTGACGATGCGCGCCGGGGTTTTCGACTGCTGCCTGACCCGCTGCTGCAGCAGGCTGACCCAGCCGGCGTCGGCGGGGATATTGTGGGCAGCACTGAGGCTGTCGCCGAGTACCAGCACGGTGCCCGCCGGACCTTTGGCACAGGCCAGCCCGGGCAGCAGCAGGAACCCTAGCAGCAGCACCATCATCGCGCCGGCTCGCCGGCTCCATCCCGTCTTGCGCATTGGAGTCTCCTCATCGACAGCCTGTCCCCCCGCAGCGCGTCCGTTGCCATCGCCGTCGACCAGGTCGGCAAATCCGTGCAGGGCCCGGAGGGTGAAGTCCACATACTGGACAACATCACCCTGACCGTCCATGAAGGGACCAGCGCGGCCATCGTCGGCGCCTCCGGTTCCGGCAAGACCACCCTGCTCGGCCTGCTGGCCGGGCTGGACCTGCCCAGCCGCGGCCGCATCGCGCTGGCCGGCCAGGACCTGTCAGCGCTGGATGAGGAAGCGCGCGCGCAGTTGCGCGCACGCGAGGTCGGCTTCGTGTTCCAGAGCTTCCACCTGCTGCCGGCGCTGACCGCCGCCGAGAACGTCGCCTTGCCGCTGGAGCTGGCCGGGCGCGAAGACCGGGCGCGGGTCGATGAAGTGCTGGCCCAGGTCGGCCTGGCCCATCGCGCCCGCCACTATCCGCGCCAGCTGTCCGGCGGCGAGCAGCAGCGCGTGGCGTTGGCACGTGCCTTCGTCACCCGCCCGCGCATCCTGTTCGCCGACGAACCGACCGGCTCGCTGGACCACGCCACCGGCCAGCACATCAGCGACCTGCTGTTCGAGCTCAACGCCGGCAGCGGCACCACACTGGTACTGGTCACCCACGATCTGCGACTGGCCCAGCGCTGCCAGTACATCCACCGCATCGACGACGGCCGCCTGCTGCCGGTCGAGCGTGGGGCGCAGGCATGAACCTGCTGCGGCACGCGTGGCGCGCGCTGCGCCGCGAAGCGCTGGCCGGTGACCTGCTGACCGTATTCGCCGCGCTGGTGCTGGGCGTGGCGGTGATGACCGCGGTCGGCACGCTGGTGAACCGGGTCAACCTGGCGCTGACCGGCAGCGCGGCGGAAATGCTCGGTGGTGATCTCGGCATCGCCGGGCGCGATGACCCGCCGCAGGCGTTCGCCGAAGAAGCGCAGCGGCGCGGACTGGCCTATACCCGCATCGCCAGCTTCGGCAGCGTGCTGTTCCATGGCGAGGCCAGCCAGATGGCCAGCATCAAGGCGGTGCAGGCGGGCTATCCGCTGCGCGGCACGCTGCGGGTGCGGGCCACGCCCGGCGGCGCCCTGATCACCGACGCCGGCATGCCCCCCAAGGGCCAGGCCTATGCCGACCCGCGACTGCTGCAGGGGCTGGGCCTGAAGGCCGGCGATGCGCTCGAATTCGGCGCCGGTACGCTGCGCATCGCCGGCATCATCGAGGCCGAGCCCGACACCGGTGGCGACCTGCTCACGCTCTCCCCGACCCTGCTGGTCAACCGCGCCGACGTGGAAGGCACCGGACTGCTCGGCCCCGGCAGCCGCATCAACTACCGGCTGATGTTCGCCGGAGCGGCCGACCAGATCGCCGCGCTGCGGCAATGGTTGTTGCCACAGGTGAAGGGCCTGCGCCTGTTGAGCGTGGACGACACCCAGCGCGGCGTGCGCCAGGCATTCGACCTGGCCGGACGCTTCCTCGGCCTCAGCGCGCTGCTGGCAGTCCTGCTGGCCGGCGTGGCCACGGCGCTGGCGGCCAACCGCTTCGCGCTGCGCCGCATCGACCAGGTGGCGATCCTGCGCTGCCTGGGCGCGCGCCAGCGCGACATCCTGTCCGGTCTGGCACTGCAGCTGCTGATGCTGGCGGTGCCGGCCTGCGCACTCGGCATCGGCCTGGGCATGGCGGCGCAGGAGGGCCTGGTGCAGGTGCTGGGCAGCCTGGTGCCGCAGCGCCTGCCGCTGCCCGAGGCAATGCCTGCGCTGACCGGTGCCGGCATCGGGCTGTTGCTGCTGTTCGGCTTCGGCCTGCCACCACTGCTGCGCCTGCGCGGGGTGCCGCCGATGCGCGTGCTCAACCGCTCCTTCGCCGCCCTGCCGCCGGCCTCGCTGCTGGCCTATGTGGCGGCGTTGGCGGCCAGCCTGCTGCTGGCGGTGCAGGTCACCGGTGATCTCAAGCTGGCGCTGTGGGTGCTGGGCGGGTTGGCCGCGCTGGCGGTGGCGGCCGGCGTGGTCGGCTTCGTGCTGCTGCAGCTGCTGCGCGGCCTGCAGCACCGCCTGCATGGCCACTGGCGGCTGGGTCTGGCCGCGCTGACCCGGCGCCGGATGCTGGCGGTGATGCAGCTGGTCGGGCTGTCGCTGTCGCTGTGCGCGCTGTTGCTGCTGGCGGTGACCGGTCCCGGCCTGCTGCAGCAGTGGCGCGAGCGACTGCCCGCGGACACGCCGAACTACTTCCTGATCAACATCCAGCCCGAACAGCGCGACAGCGTGCTGGCCACGCTGCGCGGGTTGGGCGCCAACGACGCCAGCATCGAACCGATGGCCACTGGCCGCCTGATCGCGATCAACGGCAAGCCGCCGCTGCGCGTGGACCGCTCGCCGGAACAGAACGGGCAGTCGGCGTCCAGCGAGGCCCAACGCGACGACGATGACGAGAACCGGCCGTTGAACTTCAGCTGGCGCAGCAGCTTCCCGCCAGCCAACACGCTGGTCAACGGTACGTTCTGGAAGGCAGACAGCACCGCCGCCGAAGCCTCGGTGGAGATCGGCTGGGCCAAGCGCTACGGCGTGTATCCCGGCGACCGCATCACCATTGCGGTGGGCGAGCAGGAACGCGAGTTCACTGTCACCAGCGTGCGCAAGGCGGACTGGAACACCTTCCGTCCGAACTTCTTCGTGCTGCTGAACCCGAACGCGGTGGGCGATACGCCGCACAACCTGCTGTCGGCATTCCATCTGCCGGCCGGCAAGGCCGCCGGATTGGGCGAGCTGGTACGCGCGCAGCCGAACCTGTCGCTGCTGGACGTGGACGCAGTGATCTCGCAGGTGCGCGATGTGATGGAACGGGTGGCGCAGGCGGTGCAGCTGGTGATGGTGTTCAGCCTGCTGGCCGGCATGCTGGTGCTGCTGGCCGCGCTGCAGGCCACGGCGGGCGAACGGCGCTACGACAGCGCGGTGCTGCGCACGCTGGGCGCGACCCGGCGCCAGCTGCGTGGCGCGGTGCTGGTGGAATTCGGTGCGCTGGGCACGCTGGCGGCGTTGCTGGCGGTGGGCGCGGCCGCTGCGATCGGTGTGGCGGTCTCGCAGAAGGTGTTCGAGCTGCCGTTGCTGCCGCCGTGGCCGGGCCTGCTGATCGGCGGCGTGGTCGGCATCGGCTTGAGCCTTCTGGCAGGCTGGTGGGGTACGCGCGCCATCCTGCATACGCCACCGGCACTGGCCCTGCGCGAAGCCTGACGCGATCGTGACACGCTCGGGTGGGGCGCTATGCTGCGCGCGCCACCCGATCGGATCGTCCGGAAGCGCGGAACGTTGCTCCCGCGCTCCCGATGTTCAAGGAATGAAGATGAAATACGGCCTCTGTCTGCGCATCCTTCTGGCCAGTTCCCCACTGTTCGCCGCGGTGCTACCCGCAGGCGCCCGCGCGGCAGATGGCCATGTTCCTGACGCGGTGCAGGCCTTCGTGCTGGAAACGGTGCTGGCCGATGAAGCGCAAGCCTTCCACGAGGGCCACCCGACCTATCTGGTTCCGGCCAGCGTGTCACGCACGCGCAGCGATGCCGGCGTGGTGGCCGACCTGCGTGCTGAGTTCGACCGGTTCTACCGGGGCCAACCGAAGCCGAGAAAGGAAGTGGCGCACATGGCGATCCTCGTCGCACAGACCGCGCTGCTGCTGCCGGACCGTAGCGCCTGCAGCACGGATCGAGTGCGTTGCCACGAAGCCATCCTCGGCGTCCGCGCCCGCGATGACGAGGCCAGCCTGCAGGCCACCCTGCGTGCGTTCCAGGACGCTGGTCTGGACCTGACCACCTTGAGTGGGCCGGCGTCCTGAGTGCATCGCATCCACGCATGGCGTGGATGCAGCGTGCGATCACCGATGGAGAGCGTGCCGAGCAAGCTCGGCACCTACCAGGAGCGGATATGCGGCACGGTAGATCCAAGCCATGCGTGGATGCGGTGTGCAATCGCCGGCGAAGAGCGTGCCGAGCAAGCTCGGCACCTACCAGGAGCGGATACGCGGCGCGGCACCTGACCAGAGGATCCGCGCCATGAGTCGAGCAGGGCTCGACTTACTGGGCCTTTTCCACGTACTTGGCGAACACGTCGTCGATCTGCTTGTCCTTCACCTTCTTGCCGGCCTGGATCTCTTCGGCCTGGGTGAACATCGGGATGATCATCGCCATGCCGTCGATCTTGGTCTTCAGGTGCACGCCCGGGGCCTGGCCGAGGAAGCCGTCCCAGCGCTGGCGCACCTTTGCCCAGTAACCGGCGGTGGCCTTCCAGTAGTTGCGCGCCGGGGTGAAGTCGACCTCGGTGGTCTTCACGTAGTCGTTGAAGCCGAACTCGCGGGCGATCTCCACCTGGCTGCCATCGGCGTTGCGCTGCACCTTGGTGTTGAACTGCTCGTGGGTCCAGCCGTTCGGGGTCAGCGTGTGGCGGTTGATCACAGCCAGCGCGTTGTAGTCACTGCGCTTGGTGTACTCACGGCGCGGCAGCGGACGCCAGCTCAGGTCGCTGGTCCAGCTCGGCACGTTGTTGGTGTAGGTCCAGGTGCCGGTGCCGCAATAGCGCGGTGCGTCGCTCACTTCGTACACGCACTGGGTCCAGGCGCCCTGGTTCACCGCCGCCGGAATGCTGCTCACCTTCCAGGTCTGGTCGGCACTGAACTCGAAACGGTTCGGTGCTTCGTACACCCAGTCCTGGCGCCAGTGCTTGGTGATGTGGCCGCTCTTCTCGTCCAGCAGCAGGTGCTGCAGCACGATGCGCTTCGGCGTGTCTTCGACCACGATGACCACTTCGTTGCCGCCGCTGCGCATCGCCGGCGCACGCTCGTAGCCCGGCTTCAGCAGCACGGTCTCATCGAAGGCGAAGTCCACGGTGTACTCACCCTGCATGGCAAGGATGCTGTCGTGGTCACGGGCGATATCGGAGGGCTGCGCGCTGGCCACGCCGCTGGCGGCGAGCACAAGCAGGGCGCTGGCTGTCTGGAACTTCATCGGGGTCTTCCTTCGGGGTTGCAGATGCGTTGAGAGGCCGTCCGTGGCCGACAGGCGTTCCATCAGGAGTGGATCACAGGCGGATCAGCGGCAGGTCGCCGGGAATCCGCGGCGCCGGACGCCGCGCGGCATCGGCACAGCAGCAATCGTCGATTGCCAGCTCGCCTTCGGCACCTTCCAGCCGTGCAATGCGACGCGCGGTGGCCGCGCCCAGCGAGGACAGGGTCGACAGACTGGCGGCCAGCGTGCGGCCATCGTCGGCGGCATGCAGGCGCAGCGCGCACAGGCGCCAGCGCTGGCCACCGAGATGGCCGGCCAGGCGCCGCCACAGGCGTTCGCCGACACTGCCATCGCTGTCGTGTTCCGGCCCCGGCGGCAGTGCGGCGACCAGCCGGTCCCAGGCCAGGAAGTCGCTGTCCGGCAGCAGGTACAGGCGCCACACGCAGCGGCCGCGGCCATCGAGGAAGCACAGGCTTTCGCGCAAGCCTTCGCTGTCCACGCCGTGGCAGGCATGCACGCGTACGGCCTGGCGCCAGCCGCCCAGCTCGTTGCCGTCGGCGTGGTACAGGCACAACACGGTGCCGAGCGTAGCCAGCTGTGCCGGGGTCGGCCAGGCCGCGCTGTACGGCGCGGCGATGGAGTCATTCCTGCGTGCGGACAGTGCTCGGCTCATGAGGTCACCAGGAAACGGCAAGGCTGGCGGAGAAGGTGCGGCCCGGGCTGCTGAAACGATCGCTCAGTGCGCGATTGGTGATCAGGCTCGGGGTGATCGACGACCATTCGATGTAGCGCTTGTCGGCCAGATTGAACACGCCGACATTGAAGGTGGCACCCGGTGCGAAGTTCCAGTGCGCCATCAGGTCCAGCACGCCGTAGCCGGCCGGCTGGTAGACGAACGGCGCCGGTGCGTTCGGATTGGTCTGCGCGGCAGGCGGCGGCAGGCGCTTCTTGCGCTGCACGAAGGTGCCGGCCAGTTCGACGCCCCAGCTATCGGTGTCGTACATCAGGCCCAGCGTGCCACGCAGCGGATCGACCGAGGCCAGCGGTTCGTCATCGGTCCGGTTGTCACCACGCGACCATGCCAACGCACTGCGCAGCGCCCAGCCCTTCAGCGCCGGGCTGAGTTCACCGAATTCGATGCCGGCCTTCATTTCCGCACCATAGATGCGCGCGTCGGCGATGTTCTGCGACTGGAACACGGTCAAGCCCTGTGCGTTGCGGCCGGTATCGACGTTGGACTGGATGAAGTCCTTGTAGTCGTTGTAGTAGCCGCTGACGCTGACGTACGCCGCCGGCGCGATGAAGCGCAGGCCCAGTTCGTAGCCGTCGCTGGTTTCCGGCTTCAGGTCCGGGTTGGCGATGGCGGTGTAGCCGAAGGCCACGTTGGTCAGGCCGATGTTGACGTCGTTGTACGGCGGCGAACGGAAGCCACGCGCATAGCCGGCGAACAGCGACCACTGGTCGGTGAAGCGCCAGACCATGCCCAGCTTCGGCGACACGCTGGTCTTCTTCAGCTGCGCTACGGCGGTAGTCGGATTGTCTTCGGCGAAGATGCTGTCCACCTCCGGCTTCAGCTCGTAACGGTCCACGCGCACGCCCGGCACCAGCGACAGCTTGCCGTCGGCCAGGCGCATTTCATCCTGCGCGTACAGGCCCAACTCGGTGGTCTTGCTGATCGGGAAGTCACGCACCGGGAAGGTGTCCGGTACCACCGTGTTGCTGACCACGCCGGCCTTGCTGACCTGGTAGCCGTCGCGCTTCTGGCGGATCTCGGTGCGCGTGCCCTCGAAGCCGTAGGTCAGCGCGTGTTCGACCGCACCGGTGCTGAAGGCCTTGTTGAACTGCGCCTGCAGGCCATAGGCATGCTGGTCGAAGGAGAACACGCGGTGACGGCGGCTGCCGTCGGTGCGGGTCTCGTCGGTCTGCTGCCGGGTTTCGCTGTTCTGCGCATACACCTGCCAGTGCAGGCTGTCGGCGAACGGCTGGTCCAGCGCATCCATTTCGTGGGCAAAGGACACGCGGGTGCGCTTCTGCGTGTCGTGGGACTTCATGCCAGTGGCCGCAGCCATCGCGCCGGGGCGCGGTGCAACGCTGGCAATCGCCGACAACACATTGGTATCGGTGGTGTCTTCGTTGCCTTCCACGGTCAGGCGGAAGCGCTGGTCTTCGCTCGGTGCATAGACCAGCTTGCTGAGCAGGCTGCGGCCATCACGATCCTGCGGATTGGACGCAGTGCGGGTGTCGTTGTCGCTGCGCACCGTGCCCTTGTTGTCCGTTTCCTGGCCCTGGTGGTGGTTGACGTTGACCAGGCCGCTCCAGTGGTCGCCACCAAAGGCGGCGGTGGCACCGCCGAGCAGGCCCTTCCACTCACCGTCGTAGCCGAACTTCAGGCCGAAGTAGCTGTTCTTGCCATCCTTGAGGTAGTCGGCCGGGTCCTTGGTCACGAACGCGACCACGCCACCGAGTGCATCGGAGCCGTACAGCGAACTGGCCGGACCACGCACGATCTCCACGCGCTTGAGCGTATCGAGGTCGGTGAAATTGCGGTTGGAACTGGCGAACGAACCGATGTCGAACCGGGTCGGCATGACGATGCCATCGGTCTGGATGCGCACACGGTTGCCGTCCAGGCCACGGATGCGGAAACCATCCAGGCCGAAGCGGGTCGCGCTGCGAGTGACCGACAGGCCCGGTTCGTAGCGCACCAGATCCTTGATGTCCTGCACCAGGTGCCGGTCCATCTGCTCGCGGTCGATGACGTCCACGGTGGCCGCCACGTCGCTCACCGCCCGCTCGGTGCGGGTGGCGGTGACCTGCACCCGGTCGAATTCGCGCGCGTCGGGCGCAGCGGCGGCAGCAGCGTGGGCGGACAGCGGCAAGGCCATCCAGACAGCAAGACACAGGGCGGTATGGCGGGTCATCGGGTTCATTCGGTCAGGCAGGGGAACCCCCGGTTACCGGCACACCTGGAAGGTGCACGCGGTAGACCGAGGGGGAGAGAGCGGGAGCGGGCGGGTCGCCCACCCTGTCGGCGCTGCCGGCAGGAGGGAGGGAGGCGGGCGACCAGACCGCGATTACTTGGTCAGGATCAGCTTGTCGTT
This sequence comes from Stenotrophomonas sp. GD03794, assembly GCF_029842145.1. Taxonomy (NCBI): domain Bacteria; kingdom Pseudomonadati; phylum Pseudomonadota; class Gammaproteobacteria; order Lysobacterales; family Lysobacteraceae; genus Stenotrophomonas; species Stenotrophomonas sp. GD03794. The sequence goes on along the minus strand of NZ_JAOCFV010000018.1, from coordinate 70,697 downwards.
GCTGGTGTGCCGCAGGCGATAGAAGCGGTCGCCGTGCTGGATCAGGATTTCACGACGGCCCTTGAGCAGGGCTTCGCTGTCGATGACCTCTTCCGGCGGAACGACGCGGACCGGGCGATCGCGGAGGGTCAGCGTTTCGGGGCGCAGCAGTACAGGTTGAGCATTCATGAGCATCTGGACTCGTGCGAGGGACGAGTTAAATGATAATGATTCTCAGTTGACAATCAACAACCATTCTCAATTTCATTGATGAGATTAATTATCAAAATTAGCGGATTGATAGACTGCATCAATTGAATGCCACTTGTAGAGCCGAGCCATGCTCGGCTGCGCTTCGATCGCGTCCCGGTGAAGCCCGCGCTTCGCGCGGAGCCGAGCATGGCTCGGCGCTACAGGGAGCCGGGCGCTGGAAGCCCGCGCTTCGCGCGGAGCCGGGCATGGCTCGGCGCTACAGGGGACCGCCGCCTTCAGGCGAAGACGGCTTCGACCTGGGCCCAGCCGGCCGCGTCGACCTGCTCCAGCACGTCCAATGCCTGCAGGTTCTGCAGCAGCTGGCTGACCCGGCTGGCGCCGAGGATCACGCTGGAGACGTTCGGGTTGCGCAGGCACCAGGCGATGGCCAGGGTAGCCGGGGCATGACCCAGCGCGCGTGCCACCTCGCTGAAGCGCCGCACCTGGCCCAGGCGGGCCTCGGTGTCGTCACCCAGCACCAGCGCGTGCAGCCACTCCATGCCTTCGCGACCCAGCCGGGCATCAACCGGGATGCCCTGGTCGTACTTGCCAGTGAGCAGGCCCGAGGCGAGCGGCGAGAAGATGGTGGTGCCCAGGCCAGCGCCGGCATACAGCGGTGCGTACTCCACCTCCACCCGTTCGCGGTGCAGCAGGTTGTACTGCGGCTGCTCCATCGACGGGCCCTGCAGGTTGCGCGCCTCGGCGATGTCCAGCGCCTGCTGGATCTGCGCCGCCGACCACTCCGAGGTGCCCCAGTAGAGGATCTTGCCCTGCCGCACCAGGGTGTCCATGGCATGCACGGTCTCGGCGATCGGCGCGTCCGGATCCGGGCGGTGGCAATAATAAAGGTCCAGGTAGTCCACCCGCAGACGCTTGAGCGCGGCATGGCAGGCATCAGTCACGTGCTTGCGCGACAGCCCGCGCTGGGTGGGCCGAGGGTCCTTGGCACTGCCGAAGAACACCTTGCTGGACACGCAGAAACCGTCGCGCGGCAAGCGCAGGTCGGTGATCACGTCCCCCATCACCTGTTCGGCGCGGCCATTGGCATAGCCCTCGGCGTTGTCGAAGAAGTTGACGCCATGATCCCAGGCGGCGGCCACCAGGTTGCGGGCCTCGTCGCGCGGGATCTGGTCACCGAAGGTCACCCAGGCGCCGAAGGACAGGGCGGAAATCGGCAGGCCGGTGGAGCCCAGGCGACGGTATTGCATGCAAATCTCCTGCTGCGGGCCCGCATCCGGGCCGGGATCGAACCCCATTCTACCTGCCCCCGCCGCGCGCAAGCCCTTGCCGTTGCTGGCCTGATCGGTACCGATGGCCGCGCGCACGCTGCTTTTTCTTGCCCCGGCCCCTGCCCTGCACTAGGCTTCCCGTTTTTCGCGACGCCCCAGGGGAGTCACTCACATGGTCGAAGGTTTGGGCAGGATCGGCTTCGGCCTGTTCGGGTTGGCGGTGCTGATCGGCATCACCTGGTTGTTTTCCAATAACAAGCGCGCGGTTGACTGGAAGCTGGTTGCCACCGGTATCACCCTGCAGATCGCCTTCGCGGCGCTGGTGATCCTGGTCCCGGGCGGACGCGACGTGTTCGACGCACTGGGCAAGGGCTTCGTCAAGATCCTCAGCTACGTCAACGAGGGCTCGGGCTTCATCTTCGGCTCGTTGATGGACACCAAGAACTACGGCTTCATCTTCGCCTTCCAGGTGTTGCCGACCATCATCTTCTTCTCTGCGCTGATGGGGGTGATGTACCACCTCAACGTCATGCAGGGCATCGTGCGCGTGATGGCCTGGTCGATCACCAAGGTGATGCGCGTGTCCGGTGCTGAAACCACCAGCGTCTGCGCCAGCGTCTTCATCGGCCAGACCGAGGCGCCGCTGACCGTGCGCCCGTACATCGCCAAGATGACCCAGTCCGAGCTGCTGACCATGATGATCGGCGGCATGGCCCACATCGCCGGCGGCGTGCTGGCGGCCTACGTGGGCATGCTCGGCGGTGGCGACCCGGCGCAGCAGGCGTTCTATGCCAAGCACCTGCTGGCGGCCAGCATCATGGCAGCCCCGGCCACCCTGGTCGTGGCCAAGCTGCTGATCCCGGAGACCGGCACCCCGCTTACCCGCGGCACGGTGAAGATGGAAGTCGAGAAGACCTCCAGCAACATCATCGACGCGGCCGCCGCCGGCGCCGGCGACGGCCTGAAGCTGGCGCTGAACATCGGTGCGATGCTGCTGGCCTTCATCGCCCTGATCGCGCTGCTGAATGCCCCGCTGACCTGGATCGGCGATGTGACCGGCCTGGCCGCTGCCATCGGCAAGCCGACCAACCTGTCGACCATCTTCGGCTACGTGCTGGCCCCGATCGCCTGGGTGATCGGTACGCCGTGGGCCGATGCCACCACCGTCGGTTCGCTGATCGGCCAGAAGGTCGTGATCAACGAGTTCGTGGCCTACACCGAGCTGTCGCAGATCGTGAACGGCCAGATCGCGGGCGTGAGCCTGTCCGAGGAGGGCCGCCTGATCGCCACCTACGCGCTGTGCGGCTTCGCCAACTTCAGCTCGATCGCGATCCAGATCGGCGGCATCGGCGGCCTGGCCCCGGAACGTCGCCACGATCTGGCCAAGTTCGGCCTGCGCGCGGTGTTGGGCGGTACCATTGCCACCTTCATGACGGCGACCATCGCCGGCGTGCTGACGCACTTCAGTTGAACCCTTGGTTGAGAAAAGATTCCCTATGAGCAGCAGTGTCGTTGTCGTCGGTTCCTTCAATGTCGATCACGTGTGGCGGTGCGAGTCGCTGCCGGCACCGGGTGCGACCATTGCCGGCCGCTACAGCACCGGCCCCGGTGGCAAGGGCTTCAACCAGGCCGTGGCAGCGTGCCGCGCAGGCGCCGACACCCACTTCGTGTGTGCGCTGGGCGATGACGCCGGTGGCAGCACCGCCCGCGAGCTGGCCGCGCAGGATGGTTTCGCGCTGATCGCCGAGGCCAGCAGCGAGCCGACCGGCACCGCCGGCATCTACGTCGATGCCCGTGGCCGCAATACCATCGTGATCGGCCCGGGTGCCAACGCCGCGCTCAGCACGGACTTCCTGCAACAGCAGCAGGGCCTGCTGACCGGCGCCAAGGTGGTGCTGGTGCAGCTGGAATCGCCGGTGCAGACCATTGAAGCGGCGCTGGCCACGGCCCGCGAGGCCGGCGTCACCACCGTGCTCAACACCGCACCGGCCGACGCCCCTTCGACCATCGGCCTGCTCAAGCTGGCCGATGTGATCACCCCGAACGAAACCGAGTTCGCAGCCCTGCTCGGCCGCCATGTCGGTGAGCGCGTGGATGCCAATGACGTCGCCGCGCTGGATGGTGCCAGCCTGCACGCGCTGTGCCGCAAGCTGGTCGGCAACGGCACCGTGGTGGTGACCCTGGGTTCGGTGGGCGTGTTCGTGTCGCATGCCGATGAGAACCTGCGCGGCGATACCCAGCCGTACTACCGCGTAGGCGCCGAACAGGTGCAGGCGATCGACACCACCGGTGCCGGTGACGCCTTCAACGGTGCGCTGGCCGCGTCGCTGGCGCAGGTGGCCGACGCCCCGTTCGCCCGCCACGTGCGCTTCGCCAACCAGTTCGCCGGTCGTTCGACCGAGAAGGAAGGCGCCGCTGCGGCAATGCCGCGCTTCACCCCGGCCGACGTGGAAGTGAAGTAGATCCACGCCATGCGTGGATGAGCGAGCCCGGGCATGCAGATGCCCGGGCTTTTTCATGGGCGGTCCGCGCGCGGCGCGGATCTACTGCCAGCGCCGCAACAGCAGCCCCGCTGCAATCGCCAGCAACGCCACGGCAGCAGCCACCACGTCCAGCGTGTCCAGGCCCCAGCGTTCGATCGCACCGCCGCCGAGCAGCGCGCCCAGGCCGATTCCGGCGTTGGCCGCAGACACATTCAAGGTTCCCGCCAGCGCCTGCGCCCGTGGCGCCGCACGCATCACCCGCACCTGGCACAACGGGAACAACGCGGTATGCGCCACGCCCCACGAAGCCAGCGCGATGAGCACGAACGTGCCGTGGCCGGCCATCCCGACACTGGCCAGAATGCCCAGCGCCAGCACCGCGCAGAACACCAGCGTTGCGCCCAGCGGCGCACGATCGACCCAGCGCCCGCCCAGTGCATTGCCGATCAGCCCGACGGCCCCGAAGCCCATCAGCCACCAGCCCACCTGTGCCGCCGGTACCTGCATCAGCCGCTCCAGTACATCGGCCAGATAGGTGTAGGCCGCAAACATCGCGGTGAACACCAGCACCGACAGCAGCACATGGCCCAGCAATGGCGGCTGCCGCAGCATACGTGCCTGTTCGCCCAGCGCGCGACGCGGTCCGGCCTCGGTGTCCGGCATCCATGTCGCCAATGCGCCGGCCATCAACAGTGACAATGCCGCCAACAGCCAGAAGCTGCCGCGCCAACCGAGGGCGTCGGCGGCCAACGTACCCAGTGGGATACCGAACAGCATTGCGGCGGTGATGCCCAGGTAGACCCGCGCGACCGCACGACCGCCCTGCCCTGCAGGGGCCAGCTGCGCAGCAGTCTCACTGGCCGTGCCCCAGAACACCGGCAGCGCCAGTGCCGGCAGCAACCGCGCCAGCGCCAGCAGCCATGGCTGCGTGGCCATCGCGGCCAGCGCGTTGGACGCCGCGAACAACAGCAGGATGACCACGAACAGGCGGCGCCGGCCGACGTGTGACAGCAGCGCGGTCAAGGGTGGCCCGGCCAGCATCACGGTGAACGCGAACAGGGTGACCAGTTGTCCGGCGCGCGCAATGCCAATACCAAGGTCGCGTGCCAGTGCCGGCAACAGGCCAACGATCAGGAATTCGGTGGTGACGATGACGAAGGCGGACACCGCCAGCAGGACGACCGAAAGACGTGCGCGAGCGTTTGCGTGGACAGTGGCCACGGCGGAATCGAGGGAGGACATGAGCGGGCATCAGAACAGGGGCCGCCAGCCTATTTCCTCCCCAGGTTCCTATTACTGCTATGTTTTCCATCGATTCCGGACTGGATTTCCCCCATGCTTCCCACCGAGCGCCTGCGCGGCATCGAGGCCTTCGTCGCCACCGCCGATGCCGGCAGCTTCACTGCGGCCGCCGAGCGCCTGCACCTGACCAGCTCGGCAGTGGGCAAGACCATTGCTCGGCTGGAGGCGCGGCTGGGAGCGCGGTTGTTTGAACGCAGCACCCGCCGCCTTCGCCTGACCGAAGCCGGTGAGGGCTTCTACCGCACCTGCGTGCGCGTGCTGGGTGAGCTGGCCGATGCCGAGTCGGTACTGGTGTCGCACGCAGACGCTCCCGTGGGCCGGCTGCGCGTGGATGCCCCGGCCACCTTCGGGCGCCTGAAAGTCTGGCCGTTGCTGCTGCAGCTGGCCGACACGTTTCCGCAGCTGCGGCCACAGGTGACCTTCAGCGACCGCTTCATCGACCTGACCGAGGACGGCATCGACCTGGCCGTGCGCATCGGTGGACCGGAGCCGCTGCCGGCCACCCTGGGCAGCCGCCTGCTCGGCTACGAATGCCTGCGCTTCTGCGCGTCCCCGGCCTATCTGCATCAGCATGGCCTGCCGACGTCCGCGGCCGAACTGACCGACCATGACGGCGTACTGTTCGGCCGTGCCGACGGCAGCATCGGACCGTGGCAGGTGGCGGATGCTGGACGGCGTAGCACGCCGCTGCAGGCCCGCGCGCGGCTGGTGGTCGGCAGTGCCGAAGCGCAGGTCGCGGCGGTCGAGGCCGGCTTTGGCATCGCCCAGCTGGCCTCCTGGCTGGTCGATGATGCGCTGGCGCGCGGCAGCCTTGTGTCGATCCTGCCGGCGCTGGACTGCCGCGGCCTGCCCCTGCGCCTGTTGTGGCCACAGGGCCGGCAACGGCTGCCACGCGTGGATGTGGCATTGGACCGTCTCGGTTCAGGACTGCGGATCGATCCGCCGCGCTGATCCCGGCTGCGACCGCTTGTCGCATTGCCCGCATCCCGGTCCTCGCCCACCATCCGCGCAGCTTCTCTGCGTGGGCAGGACATGGACGGATTCCCCTGGCTGCTGATCGCGGCCGCCGGCAGTGCCATCGCGGCCCTGCTGCACATTGGCTGCATCGCCTTCGGCGCGCCCTGGTACGAGCGTTTCGGCGCCGGCCCGCGCATGGTCCGGTTGGCCCACGCCGGCCACTGGTGGCCGCCGCTGATGACCGCCGGCATCACCGCCCTGCTGGTTGCCTGGGCGCTGTACGCGCTGGCTGCTGCCGGCTGGCATGCGCCGTTGCCGGCCAGCCGCCTGGTCCTGCCAGGCATTGCCGCGCTGCTGTTGCTGCGCGCCATGATGGGCTTCGGCCTGGCGCTGTTCCGACCGGGGTACAACGGCACGCGCTTCTGGGCGGTCAGTTCGCTGGTCTGCCTGGGCCTGGGGCTGGCCTTCGCCGTGGGGACCCGCCAGGCCTGGCAGAGCCTGGGCTAGCCGCCCACCATCGCCCGCCCTTGGGGGCGGCGGAAGCAACCGTCAAGCATCTGTTGATGCCGGTACGGCATGAGCTGGGTGCGGATCGGCCTGAACCGGACCGCGCCCGACACGGCCGTACCGCCGCCCGCGCCCTACAATGGGCGCATGCAGATCGGCCCGTACACCATTGCCCCCAACGTCGTGCTGGCGCCCATGGCCGGCGTTACCGACAAGCCTTTCCGCCTGCTGTGCAAACGGCTGGGCGCGGGACTGGCCGCCTCGGAAATGACCATCAGCGACCCGCGCTTCTGGACCACGCGCAAGTCGATCCATCGCATGGACCATGACGGCGAGCCGGCACCGATCAGCGTGCAGATCGCCGGCACCGAGCCGCAGCAGTTGGCCGAAGCCGCCCGCTACAACGTGGACCACGGCGCGCAGATCATCGACATCAACATGGGCTGCCCGGCCAAGAAGGTGTGCAACGCCTGGGCCGGTTCGGCACTGATGCGCGACGAACAGCTGGTGGCGCGCATCCTCGAAGCGGTGGTCAACGCGGTGGACGTGCCGGTCACCCTGAAGATCCGTACCGGTTGGGACTGCGACCACCGCAACGGCCCTCTGATCGCCCGCATCGCCGAGGACAGCGGCATCGCCGCACTGGCTGTGCACGGCCGCACCCGCGACCAGCACTACACCGGCCAGGCGGAGTACGCCACGATCGGCGAGATCAAGGCCGCACTGCGCATTCCGGTGATCGCCAACGGTGACATCGATTCGCCGCAGAAGGCGGCGTTCGTCCTGAAGGAAACCGGCGTGGACGCAGTGATGATCGGCCGCTCGGCACAGGGCCGGCCATGGATCTTCCGCGAGGTGGCGCACTACCTGGCCACCGGCGAGGAACTGCCGCCGCCATCGCTGGCGGAAGTGCGCGACATCCTGCTCGGCCACCTGCATGCACTGCATGCGTTTTATGGCGAGCCGCAGGGCGTGCGCATCGCGCGCAAGCACCTGGGCTGGTACGCCAAGGATCGACCGGAGAATGCCGCCTTCCGCGCAGTGGTCAACCGCGCCGAAGACCCGCAGAGCCAGATCGCGCTGACCACCGAGTACTTCGACCGTCTGATCGCCGGGGAACCGGCGTTGTCATCTGCTGCCTGAGCGTATTGCCACGCCGTCGAGTCGAGCTTGCTCGATTCCTCAAACCGTAGAGTCGAGCTTGCTCGACTGATTTCCCGGAGCCGTCGAGCAAGCTCGACGCTACAAGAGCCCGCCCCATGACCCCGCCGATCTCCTCCCCGACCTACCTGCACGGCTTTTCCGGCACCGAGCAGCAGCGCCTGATGACCCAGGCACGGCTGCTGGAATCGAGCATCTTCGGCCAGATCGACTACAGCGGCGCGCGTCGCCTGCTGGAAGTCGGCAGCGGCGTCGGCGCGCAGACCGAAATCCTGCTGCGCCGCTTCCCCGAGCTGCACGTGACCGGCGTGGACCTGAGCGAAACACAGCTGGCCACCGCGCGCGAGAACCTGGCGCGCACACCGTGGTGCAGCGACCGCTACACCCTGCAGCAGGCCGATGCCGGCGAGCTGCCGTTCGAGGCACGCAGCTTCGACGCGGCGTTCCTGTGCTGGGTGCTGGAGCACGTGCCGTCACCAGCACGCGTACTGAGCGAAGTGCGCCGCGTGCTGGCCCCGGGTTCGCCGGTCTACATCACCGAGGTGATGAATGCCTCGTTCCTGCTCGACCCGTATTCGCCGCATATCTGGCGCTACTGGATGGCCTTCAACGACTTCCAGTACGACCACGGGGGAGATCCGTTCGTCGGCGCCAAGCTGGGCAACCTGCTGCTGGCCGGCGGCTTCCGCGACGTGCACACCGAGATCAAGACCATCCACCTGGACAACCGCGAGCCGGCACGTCGCAAGACGATGATCGCGTTCTGGGAACAGCTGCTGCTGTCGGCCGCCGACCAACTGTTGCAGGCCGGATCGGTGGACGAGGAAACCGTGGAAGGCATGCGTCGCGAGTTCCGCCTGGTGCAGAACGACCCGAACGCGGTGTTCTTCTACTCGTTCGTGCAGGGCCGCGCCACGGTGTATTGATTCGGTGGAGCCACGCCATGCGTGGCTGCCTTCGCCGATGCACCCCGCCATCCACGCATGGCGTGGATCTACGGATCAATGCACGGCGCTGTGGTCGACCGAACCCGGCTGTGCTGCCGGCTCCTGCCAGATCCGCTGCCACATCGCGGCCAACCGGCGTCCGACGTCGGCGCGTGCGGCCGGGCTGCTGTAATCCACCCGCACCTGCTCGGGCGTGATCGCCCGCCACTGCCCATCAGCCTGCTCGGCCACCACGAAGTTGAACGTGTAATCCGGTTCCAGGCCCATGCGCAGGTCGCTCAGCACCAGCCGGCCGTCAACCACCTGTGCACGCATGAAGCCACGGTTGAACCACGTCAGCTGCTGCACCGCCGGGACGCTCCCTGCTTCGCGCAACGCCTGCACGTTGGACGCATGGCCTTCGAACCGCATCGGCCCGTGGTCGGCCACCAGCGAACGGTCGCCCACTACGTAGCCGTTCGGCGTCATCGCCACTACCCGCCACAGCAGGGTATTGAACGGCATCGGTACCGAGAAGCGCGGCGCATTGCCCAGGCCCATCGCCGCCAGGCTCTGCTGTGCGGCACGGTCGACCTGGGCCTTGGCGATCAGGCCCCAGCCCAGGTAGCCACTGCTGAGCAGCAGGGCCACGCCCAGCACCTTGCCCGCCCAGGGCCGGGCGCGGCCAAACCAGGCCAGCACGCAGCCCAGCAGCAGCCACACGGTATAGCCCGGATCGATGATGAAGACGCTGGAACCCATGGTCGGGTGTGGCCGCAACGGCCACCACAACTGCGTGCCATACACGGTGAACGCATCGAGCACGGGATGAGTGACCAACGCCAACAGGATCGCCCAGAACCAGCGCACCGGTGACTGTGCGACCCGCCCGTTGCCGAAGCGCTTGAACAACCACCAGATCAGCGCCGCCACCCAGGGCAGCACCAGCAGCGAATGGCTGAAGCTGCGGTGCTCGATCATGTTCGCCACCGGATCGGCGGCAGTGAAGCCGAGCCACAGGGCGTCGAGGTCCGGCAGGGTACCGAGCGCGGCACCGGCCAGCAGGGCCGCGCGGCGGTGGCCGGGCGGAGCGATTGCAGCAGCGACGGCGCCGCCGAGCACGATCTGGGTCAGGGAATCCATGGGCCGATGCTAGCGGCTTGCGGGCGTGCCGTCTTGATGGCACAGCCGCTCGCGCTCTTTTGTAGAGTCGAGCCATGCTCGACTGCTGTACGCGGGGCAGTCTGAGAAGATCAGTCGAGCATGGCTCGACTCTACAAGAGTGGGTCAAGCCGCTTGCTTGATGCGCGCGCCCGGCAGCTCCACCAGGGTCTGGCCGTTGTGATCGAGCAGGCGCAGCGCGCCATCATGGTCTTCGGCCAGTGCGGTCAGGCTCTCCACCCAGTCGCCGTCGTTGGCGTAGACCAGGCCATCGCGCTCGATCAGCGCGGCGCGGTGGATGTGGCCGCAGACGATGCCATCCAGGCCGCGCCGGCGCACATCGTCCAGCCCGGCCTGCACGAAGCGCTCGATGTAGCGTTCGGCCGCACCACTGCGCTTCTTCAGGAATTCCGACAGCGACCAGTAGCGCATGCCCAGCCGCCGCCGCACCGCGTTCAGCGCCTGGTTGCCGGTCAGGATGCGGTAGTACAGCCAGTCGCCGAACTTTTCCTGCAGGCCACCGAAGTGGGTCACGCCGTCGTAGTCGTCGCCGTGCGCGACCAGCAAGCGACGGCCATCGGCGGTCACATGGATGGCGCGACGGCGCACCTGCATCGCCGGCAGCATGAGCCCGCACACGTGGCGCAGCGAGGCGTCGTGGTTGCCGGGGATGTAGACGATCTCGGTCCCCGCACGGCGCAGCGCGTGCAGGGCCTGGATGACTTCGCTGTGCGACTGGCGCCAGTTGGCGCGGCGATGCGCCATCCACCACAGGTCGATGATGTCGCCCACCAGGTACAACCGTTCGCAGCGCAGCTGCGAGAGGAACCGCGCCAGCTCGGTGGCATGGCAATGACGTGAACCCAGGTGCACGTCGGAGACGAACACTGCGCGCCGGTGCGGCGACAGGTTCGCCAGCGTGCTCATGCCGGCGTCCCCGCGTCGCGCAGGTAGCGTTTGCGCTTGTTGGGCCGGATCGCGCACAGGTCCACCTCGATCAGGCCGTCGATCGAATCGCTGAAATCCGGGTCGACACCGAAGGCGAGGAAGCGCGCGCCGCCGGGTTCGCACAGATCGGTGTACTGGCGGTACAGCGTCGGCACGCCGGTGCCGAGTGCGGCCAGGTTGGCCTTGAGCACATCGAACGCGGCACCTGCATCCAGCTCGCCGAAACTCGGCGGCGCGGCGAAGTACTGGAAGGGGCGGTTCGATTCGGCCAGGCCGGCGGTACCACTGTAGTAGCGCTGGTAATACGCCACCAGCTGCTCGCGTGCATCACGCGGCAGCGCCGCGCTGATCGACACCGCGCCGAACAGGTAGCGGATGCCCGGCCGGCACTGCAGGTAGGCGCCGATGCCCTGCCACAGGTAATCCAGGCTGCGGCTGCCCCAGTAATCGGGCACCACGAAGCTGCGGCCCAGTTCCAGGCCTTCGGCGATGTGGGTGATGGCGTCGTCGGAATAGCGGAACAGCGACGCACTGTAGAGCCCGGACAGGCCGTGCCGGGCCAACGCCTGCGCACCGCGCATGATCCGGTAGGCCCCGGCGATGCGCTGCGCGGCAGCGTCCCAGATCACGATGTGCTCGTACTGCGGATCGTAATCGTCCAGGTCGCGGCTGCGCCCGGTGCCCTCGCCCACCTGGCGGAAGGTCAGCTCGCGCAGGCGCCCCAGCTCCAGCAGCAGCGGTGAATCAGCGCTGCAGGTCGCCAGCAGGATCTGCTTGCCGTCGGCGGTCTGGCCCAGCTGGGTGGCGGCAGCGATGCCGGCGGCGACCTGCGAAGGTGGCACCGGGGACGCCAGCGGCTCGGGGCCTGCAACAGCAGCGGCATCGCCCGCCGCCCCATTACGGCCCAGCGCATACAGCGCGCGGCGCACCGCCAGCAGCTGTGCGCCCGGGTCGCCGCCCTTGCCCAGCTGCATCGGCTCACCGATGCTCAGCCGCAGCGGACGGCCACGACGGGTGAACATCTCGCGCGCCAGCAGCGCGGTGCCGGCCGGCTTGAACAGGGTCGAGGCGCCGTAGAACAGCGCCGAGTTGCGCGCCTCCACACGCACCGGCAGCACCGGCGCGCCAGCGGCACGGGCAAAGCGGACGAAACCGCGCTGCCAGCGGCCATCGCGGATGCCGCGCAGCGACAGCCGCGAGACCTCGCCGGCCGGGAACACGATCACGCACTGCTCTGCGGCCAGCGCCTCTTCGACGGCATGCAGGCTGCCACGCTGGGCCTTGCCACCGAGGATGCGTACCGGCAGCAGCAGGTCCTGCAGTGGCGCGATCGCCCCCAGCAGGTCGTTGGCCACGATCCGCACGTCACGGCGGATGCGACCGACCGCGTCCAGCAGTGCGAGGGCGTCCAGTGCCCCGGAAGGGTGGTTGGCGACGATCAGCAGGCGGCCGGTGGCCGGGATCTTCGCCAGCGCGGCCGAATCCACCTGGTACTGGCCGTCGATGAACTCCAGGCCGGCGGCGACGAAGCCGAAACCACGCAGGCCTGAGCTGCGCTGCAGGAAGGCTTCGATCTGGTCCAGGCGCGACCAGCGGCCGACGCTGCGCAGCAACGGCCGCGCCAGTTGGCCACGACGGCCATGGAACCAATCGGGGAAGCGTTGCTGGAGACGCTGTTCAAGTTCCTGCATGGCAGATCCACTCATGCCCGGCGGCCGGATTGGCCGACAGCCTGCGCCCGGCAGGCGGCAGCCAGATGGCGGTTTTTGGGCAGAACGATGACGGCTGCCCGGTCCAGGCGCGGGCAGGGTCGCCCGCGCAGTCGGGGCCGGTAGCAGCCCGGCGTGTTGTCACGCTGGTGGAACACTGGGCCTCGAGGCTGGGCCCCAATCCCGGCCGGACGGCCCCTGCCGGGGCTACGCGGGCTTAACCACCGGCAACCGGTACAGGTTCACAATGCACAGGCGGCGCACCCCGTGTATCATTCGCGCCCATCTTTCCATCCGAATCAAGGGATATTACGCCTGATGTCCAGCTATCTCTTCACCTCCGAGTCGGTCTCCGAAGGCCATCCGGACAAGGTTGCCGACCAGATCTCCGATGCGGTGCTGGACGCGATCCTGACCCAGGACCAGCGCGCCCGCGTGGCCTGCGAGACCATGGTCAAGACCGGTGTTGCCATCGTGGCCGGTGAGATCACCACCAGCGCCTGGATCGACCTGGAAGCGCTGACCCGCAAGGTCATCACGGACATCGGCTACGACAGCTCCGACGTCGGCTTCGACGGCGCCACCTGCGGCGTGCTGAACCTGATCGGCAAGCAGTCGCCGCACATCGCCCAGGGCGTGGATCGCAAGAAACCGGAAGAAATGGGCGCTGGCGACCAGGGCCTGATGTTCGGCTATGCCACCAACGAGACCGACAGCTACATGCCGGCCGCGATCCACCTGTCGCACCGCCTGGTCGAGCAGCAGGCCAAGATCCGCAAGAAGAAGAACTCGCCGCTGTCGTGGCTGCGCCCGGACGCCAAGAGCCAGGTCACCCTGCGCTATGAAAACGGCGTGGTCTCGGCCATCGACGCCGTGGTCCTGTCGACCCAGCACGCCCCGGGCATCAAGCAGAAGGACCTCATCGAGGCCGTCCGCGAAGAGATCATCAAGCCGGTGCTGCCGGCCAAGTGGCTGCACAAGGGCACCAAGTTCCACATCAACCCGACCGGCAAGTTCGAGATCGGCGGCCCGGTGGGCGACTGCGGCCTGACCGGCCGCAAGATCATCGTCGACACCTACGGCGGCTGGGCCCGTCACGGTGGTGGCGCCTTCTCCGGCAAGGACCCGTCCAAGGTCGATCGTTCGGCGGCCTACGCGGCCCGTTACGTCGCCAAGAACGTGGTTGCCGCCGGCCTGGCCGACCGTTGCGAAGTGCAGGTCTCCTACGCCATCGGCGTGGCTGAGCCGACCTCGATCTCGGTCACCACCTTCGGCACCGGCAAGATCAGCGACGACAAGATCGAGAAGCTGATCCGCAAGCACTTCGACCTGCGCCCGTACGGCATCATCAAGATGCTGGACCTGGTGCACCCGATGTACCAGCAGACTGCGGCCTACGGCCACTTCGGCCGCAAGCCGAAGGAGTTCAGCTACCTCAACGGCGAAGGCGAGACCGTCAACGCCACGGCCTTCTCCTGGGAGAAGACCGACCGCGCCGCCGCCCTGCGCGCCGATGCGAAGCTGAAGTAAGAAACACGAAGGGCCGCGCAAGCGGCCCTTCTCTTTTCTGGTAGAGCCGGCCGCTGGCCGGCTTTTTCATGGCCTCCGGAAACAGTCGCGTGGTTGCCGGCCAGCGGCCGGCACTACCGGTTGCCGATACAATCGCCGCATGTCGACCGAACTCAAAACCCACCAGCTGTCCATGACCGTGCTGATGTCGCCGGAGATGGCCAATTTCTCCGGCAAGGTCCACGGTGGCGCCATCCTGCGCCTGCTCGACCAGGTCGCCTACGCCTGCGCCAGCCGTTACGCCGGCAGCTACGTGGTCACCCTGTCGGTGGACCAGGTGATGTTCCGCCAGCCGATCGCGGTGGGCGAGCTGGTCACCTTCCTGGCCTCGGTGAACCATACCGGCACCTCGTCGATGGAGATCGGCATCAAGGTGGTGGCCGAGGACATCCTCAAGCGCAGCGTGCGCCACGCCAACAGCTGCTTCTTCACCATGGTGGCCGTGGATGAGGAAGGCCGGCCGACGCCGGTGCCGCCGTTGCAGCCGGCCACCTCCGACGAGAAGCGCCGCCAGGCCGCCGCACAGATCCGCCGCCAGCTGCGCCAGGAAATGGAGCAGCGCCATCTGGAACTGCTGGCGTCGAATCCGCCGTCGCCGGAAGAATGAGGGCTTTGCCGGCCAGCGGCCGGCACTACCCTTCCCGTTCGGGCAGATAGGGAGAGCAGAACCGCTCGATGTTCAATAACGGGTTGGCGTCTGCCAATGCGGCCGAGGCGTCCACCGACGACACCGCATACATGTAGTAGTCGTAGCCGAAGTGCACTTCGGCGTTCTGACAGACCAGCTTGCACCAGAAGGCGTTGCGCAGCACGCCGCGCGCCACCCGCTCAATCTCGTGCAGGCCGAGTTGCTGGCCCTCGTGGTACTGACACGGGCCGTGCGAAGAAAGCGACTGGATGCGAAGGGACTCGACACCAATGCCGACACAGAATCGCCTGATCGCGTCCAGATAGGCATCCTCGACAACGAGGTAATCCTCGATGCTCACGCGCTTGCCGACATCGCTGAAGTCAGTCCACTCCTCGGGCGGTGACCATAGGTACCCCTCAGGCGTCCGCTGCCAGTATTTGCTGATACGCCAGGAATGCTCCATGGGACGAGAGGATACCGGAAGGTGCCGGAGGCAGCCGTGCATCCGACATCGTGGTAGTGCCGGCCGCTGGCCGGCAACCTCGTGCGTGTTGCCAGACACCATGAGGTTGCCGGCCAGCGGCCGGCACTACCATTTCGAATTCGCCGGGCAACGCCCGGCGGATGCATTTCACCCGGTGTTCTGCACACCCTGCGAAACACCGTTCACGCAGGCCACCAGCGCGCGCAGCAGGTCCTCATCCTCGCGCCCGCTGGTCCGCCAGCGCTGCAGCAGATCCACCTGCAGCACGCTGATCGGATCGACGTAGGGATTGCGCAGGCGGATCGACAGCGCAAGCCGCGCATCGTGGTCCAGCAGCGTCCGCTGGTCCATCAGCGCCAGCAGCCAGTGCCGGGTGAGTTCCAGTTCGCGCTGCACCTGTGGGAAGAAGCGCCCGTGCAGCTCGCCGGACAGCTTCGAGAACTGCTCGGCAATGGTGATATCGCCCTTGGACAGCACCATGGCGATGTCGTCCAGGAACGTACGGAAAAACGGCCAGTCTCGCGCCATGTCGCGCAGGGTCTGTTCGTGGCCGGCATCAATCGCCGCCTGCAGGCCACTGCCCACGCCATACCAGCCGGGAATCACCGCGCGTGCCTGGCTCCAGGCGAATACCCACGGAATCGCGCGCAGGTTGCCCAGTGCTGCGTCCTGGCCGAGCCGGCGCGACGGACGCGAGCCCAGCGTCATCCGCTCGATCACATCGATCGGCGTGGCGGTGCGGAAGTAGTCCATGAAGCCTGCCTGGCCGACGAAGGCGCGGTAGACCTCGCTGCTGGAGCCAGCGACCACATCCATCACCGGTCGCCACTCATCCTCGCGGGGTTCGGCGGCACGCGGGCGCAGGCTGGCGCGCAGTACCGCGCCGGTGGCCTGTTCCAGCGAGCGCAGCGCCAGCGCACGGATGCCGTATTTGCGATGGATCACTTCGCCCTGCTCGGTCACCCGCAGGCGGCCATCAATGCTGCCGCGTGGCGAAGCATCCACCGCGTGCGTGGTCTTGCCGCCACCACGGCTGATCGAACCACCACGGCCATGGAAGAAGGTCAGGCGGATGCCGGCCTCGGCCGCCACCTCCAGCAGTTCCACCTGCGCACGCTGCAGGCCCCAACGCGAAGCGGCGATGCCACCGTCCTTGCTGCTGTCCGAATAGCCCAGCATCACCATCTGCACGTCGTCGCGTGCGCGCAGGTGCGCGCGATAGATCGGGTCGGCCAGCAGGTCACGCAGGGTGGCGGTGCCACGCTTGAGGTCGTCCACGGTTTCGAACAATGGCGCAATATCCAGCGGCACCGAACCGCCCTCTTCCACCAGGCCGCCACGGCGTGCCAGCGCCAGCACGGCCAGCACGTCACTGCGGTCGTGTGCCATCGAGATGATGTAGCTGCCCAGCGCATCGCCACCATGGCGCGCACGCGCATCGGCCAACGCCACAAATACCGCATCCAGACGCTGGTTGCCTTCGTCGTCGCCCTTCGGCAACGGCGCGTCACCACTGGCATGCGGCGCCAGCAGACGCGCACGCCCCACGGCATCGAGACGGTCCCACGCTGCGTCGCCGCCCAGCACGGTGGCCAGCGCGCGCGCATGCACGCTCGATTCCTGGCGCACGTCCAACCGCGCCAGGTGGAAGCCGAAGGTCTTCACCCGCCACAGCAGGCGCTGTACGGCAAAGCCACCGGCATGCTCCCCGCGGTTGGCGCGCAGGCTGTCGAGGATCAGCTGCAGGTCGTCGATCAGTTCATCGGGGCCGGCGTAAGCGCCTTCGCCGTCATCCAGCGTGGCCTGCAGGCGTGCACGCATGCGGTCGTTGAGCAGGCGGTAGGGCATGTCGGCATGGCGCGGGCGCGACTGCACCTGCGGCAGCAGCTGCTGGTAGTGCGCCACGCGCGCCTGCAGCGCATCGCTTACGCCCACCCGCTCGGTGGACTGGCTGAGCAGGCTGGCCAGCTGCAGCAGTTCCTTCTGGTAGCGCCCGAGCACCGCCTGCCGCTGCGCATCCAGCGTATTGCGGATGGTGTGCGCGTCCACGTTCGGGTTGCCGTCCATGTCGCCGCCCACCCAGGTACCGAAGCGCAGCAGGCGTGGCAGCGGCAGCTCTTCGCCGAAGGTATCGCGCAGCGCCTGCTGCAGCGATTCGTACAGCACTGGAATCACCCGGTACAGCACCTGCACCAGGTAGAAACCGACGTGCTCGCGCTCGTCATCGACGGTGGGCCGCACCGGCGAGGAATCGGTGGTCTGCCATGAGGCGGTCAGCGCCATGCGGAAGCGCGCGGCATCGGCGGCGGCTTCACCCGGCGTGCGCTGGCCGTCGAGGTTGTCGACCAGGCTGGCCACCATCAGCTGCTCCTTCTCCAGCAGCGCGCGCCGCACTGCTTCGGTCGGATGTGCGGTGAACACCGGTTCGATGTCGATGCGGGGCAGCCACTGCGCCAGCTCGTCCAGGCCCACGCCCTGCGCCTTCAGGTGCTGCAGTGCATCCTGCAGGCCATCGGGCTGCGCCCCTGCGGTACCGGCGCGCTGGTAGTCACGGCGGCGGCGGATGCGATGCACGCGCTCGGCGATGTTGACCACCTGGAAGTAGGTGCTGAAGGCCCGCACCATGGTCTCGGCCTGCTGCGGCGTGCGCCCGGCCAGACCATCGGCCAGCTCCGACAACGGCGCCTGGTTCTCGCGGCGGGCGATGGCGCGGGTGCGCACGTCTTCGACATCGTCGAGGAAGGCGGTAGAGACCTGTTCAACCAGCAGGTCGCCGACCAGCGCGCCGAGCCGGCGCACGTCATCGCGAAGCGGAAGATCGGGGGAAGCAAACTCGATGCTGCTGCGGTACTCGTTCATCGGCGACGCACAGGCCTCGGTCAACGGATCCAGACCCCAAGCCTAAACCAGAACGGGCATCGTGCTGCGATGCAAAAATGGTTTCATCTGGTAGTGCCGGCCGCTGGCCGGCAACCTCAGGTCGCGTGGGTCCATGAGGTTGCCGGCCAGCGGCCGGCACTACCGGGTCACGTCAGCGCTTCTTCTTCGCCTTGCCCTGCTCGGCCGGGCCGATGGTCTGCTCCAGCCAGCGCTCGCTTTCGGCCAGCATGGTCATGATCGATTCGCGTGCGCGGTAGGCGTGCGATTCGTTCGGCAGCATCACCAGCCGCGCGGTGCCACCCAGGCCCTTCACTGCGGCGAACATGCGCTCGCTCTGGATCGGGAAGGTGCCGGAGTTGTTGTCGTCCACGCCGTGGATGAAGAGGATCGGGTCCTTGATCCTGTCGGCGTAGTTGAACGGCGCCATCTTCTGGTAGACGTCCTGCGCCTGCCAGTAGTTGCGCTCCTCGGCCTGGAAGCCGAACGGCGTGAGCGTGCGGTTGTAGGCGCCGCTGCGGGCGATGCCCGCCTTGAACAGGCGCGTGTGCGCCAGCAGGTTGGCGGTCATGAACGCACCGTAGGAATGGCCACCAATGGCGATGTGATCGCGATCGGTCACGCCACGGCGCACCACTTCATCCACGGCGGCCTGCGCGTTGGCCACCAGCTGTTCGATGTAGGTGTCGTTCGGTTCCTTGTCACCCTCGCCGATGATCGGCATCGACGGGCTGGCCAACACCACATACCCCTTGGCCAGGAACGCCTGCGGGCCCCAGTAGCTGACCGCATTGAAGCGGTACGGCGAATCGGTCACCTGGCTGGCCGCAGCCGCGCTCTTGAACTCGCCCGGGTAGGCCCACATCAGCAGCGGCCGCGCGCCGTCGCGCTTCGGATCGTAGCCCGGCGGCAGCAGCAGGGTCGCGGTCAGGTCGACGCCATCCTTGCGCTTGTAGCGGATCTGCTCCTTCTGCACGCCCTTCAACTGCGGCAGCGGATGCGCGAAGTGGGTCAGCGCACGCGGCGCAGCACCAGCATCGGCCAGCGACTGCACGTAGAAGTTGGCCGGCTCGTCGGGGCTCTCGCGGCTCAGCAGCAGCGAGCTGGCCTGGTCGTCCAGCAACGCCACCGGCAGCGCGTAGCTCGGTGCCTGCGAGTGGAACAGGCGGGTGGCCTTGCCCGTGGCGACATCGAAGCGGTCCACGAACGGACGATCGCCCTCCGGCGATGCACCGGCACCGGCCAGATACAGGCTGCTGCCATCGGCGCTGGTCTGCAGCAGCGAGCGCCCGCGGTCGTCGCTGGACAACAGCGGCCGGCCCGGATCGGAATAGCGGTCCTGCCCGTCTCGATCCCATAGCAGGCGCGGCTCGGCGCTGGCATTGTCCGGGGCGATCAGCCAGGTCTTGGTCTTACGGGTCTTCCACCACGACTCGGTCAGCAGGGCCAGGTCGCCACGGCCCCAGTTGATGCCCACCAGACGGCTGCCGAGCTGGGCCAACGTCACCGGCGGCGTGTCGAACGGCGCAGCCTGCATCAGCACCGCATCGCGCACCTTGGCGTCCCTGTTCGGGTCGCCGCCGTCCTGGGCTTCGGCCCAGACCAGCGTTGCGTCGGCATCACCACGCCAGCTGATATCGCGCACGCCGGTCACTTCAGCGTCGTTGCCGGTCGGCAGACCTTCCACCAGCGGACGCACAGCCACGGTGTGCACCAGCTTGCCGCTGGCCCGGTCGATCACTTCGATACGGCGCGGGAAACTGCTCACCGGCACCACGTAGGAATACGGCCGCTGCACCGGCTGGCGCAGCACGAAGCGGCCATCCGGCGACACCGAGAAACCCATGAAGATGCCGGCCGCGCCGATCGCGCGGGTGTTGCCATCCAGGCTGACTTCCATCGGCTGGGTGGTGGCGTAGTAATCGAACTGGCGCGCGTCGGCTTCGTTCTTCAGCAGGTCCTGGTAGGTACGGATCGACACCACGCCGCCGCCCTGGCTGGTCTGCTGCACGGCCGGGCCGGTCGGAACGCCATCGGCGGCCGGGGCCGCACCAAGGTTGGCCGGGCGCGTGAACACCACCAGGCCGCGGCTGTCCGGCAGCCACTGGTAGCCACTGCCGATCACCGTGTTCAGGCCGGCGACCAGACGACGGGCGCTGCCGCCGGCGACATCCACCAGCCACAGCTCATTCGCGCCGCTGGCGGCGTCGACCTGGTTGAAGGCCAGCCACTTCTGGTCCGGCGACCACATCACGCTGGCGATCGACAGCTTGGCCGGCAGGCCGCTGATCTGCCGTTCCTTGCCGTCGGCCACGTTCATCAGCCACAGCTTCTCGCCGAAGCTGAAGCGGCTGTCGGAGAAGGTGCGCGGGTTGATGCGCAGTCCGGCCAGCTTCAGTTCCGGCTGCGCCACCACCTGGATCGACGGCAGCGACGGCATCTGCATCATCGCGGCGACATCGCGGCGCGGCGACAGGTACAGCGAGGGCGCGCGCGGCGCGTCCACCACCGCCTGCAGCGCCGCCGAAGGCAGTTCGTAGCCATTGACGCCCTGGGCCTGTACCTGGGCGGGCTGCGGGGCCGCGGCCCAGGCCAGCGGGGCCACCGCCAGCAGTCCCATCGACAGGACCAGGCCGGTCCAACGCCGTGTGCGGCGCGCGTGCATGCTCATCGTTCCACCTGTGTGATGCGTGAAAACACCGACCTTAACAGGCCGTGCACGCCGCCCCATCTGCCGATGGTTGGGTCATCCGGATGTCATGCCGGGGCCGCGATATAATGGGGGTTCTCCCCTGCCGAGGGGCGCTGCGACCGGATCCCATGAGGCCCGGCCAGGCTCGGTAAGGTGGCTTTGTAACAACGGCGCCCGGCTAGATGCGAGCACCCGCTCGCCCACAACCGGAGCACACGAATGAACGCTGTTGCCAAGACCTTCTCCACCGAAGGTGATTACAAGATCCGCGACATCACGCTGGCCGACTGGGGCCGCAAGGAACTGGACATCGCCGAGCACGAAATGCCGGGCCTGATGTCGATCCGCCGCAAGTACCAGGCCGAGCTGCCGCTGAAGGGCGTGCGCGTGACCGGCTCGCTGCACATGACCATCCAGACCGCCGTGCTGATCGAGACCCTGAAGGACATCGGCGCCGACGTGCGCTGGGCCTCGTGCAACATCTTCTCGACCCAGGACCACGCCGCTGCCGCCATCGCCGCCACCGGCACCCCGGTGTTCGCTTGGAAGGGCGAGACCCTGGAAGAGTACTGGGACTGCACCCTGGACGCGCTGACCTTCACCCTGGCCGACGGCACCCTGACCGGCCCGGAGCTGGTGGTCGACGACGGCGGTGACGTGACCCTGCTGATCCACAAGGGCTACGAGCTCGAGAACGGCAGCACCTGGGTTGACGAGCCGGCTGCATCGCACGAAGAGCAGGTCATCAAGAACCTGCTCAAGCGCGTCGCCAAGGAGCGCCCGGGTTACTGGGGCCGCGTGGTCAAGGACTGGAAGGGCGTCTCCGAAGAGACCACCACCGGCGTGCACCGCCTGTACCAGCTCGCCCAGGCCGGCACCCTGCTGATCCCGGCGATCAACGTCAACGATTCGGTCACCAAGAGCAAGTTCGACAACCTGTACGGCTGCCGCGAGTCGCTGGCCGATGGCCTGAAGCGCGCGATGGACGTGATGCTGGCCGGCAAGGTGGCCGTGGTCTGCGGCTACGGCGACGTCGGCAAGGGCTGCGCGGCCTCGCTGCGTGCCTACGGCGCGCGCGTGATCGTCACCGAGATCGACCCGATCTGCGCCCTGCAGGCGGCGATGGAAGGCTATGAAGTCAACACCATCGAATCGACCCTGGGCCGTGCCGACCTGTACGTTACCACCACCGGCAACAAGGACATCATCCGCATCGAGCACCTGAGCGCGATGAAGGACCAGGCCATCGTCTGCAACATCGGCCACTTCGACAACGAGATCCAGGTCGATGCGCTGGTGTCGTTCGCCGGCATCAAGCACGTCAACATCAAGCCGCAGGTGGACAAGTACATCTTCCCGAACGGCAACGCGATCTTCCTGCTGGCCGAAGGCCGCCTGGTGAACCTGGGCTGCGCCACCGGCCACCCGAGCTTCGTGATGTCCAACAGCTTCGCCAACCAGACCTTGGCACAGATCGACCTGTGGGCGAACAAGGACAGCTACGAGAAGAAGGTCTACCTGCTGCCGAAGAAGCTGGACGAAGAAGTGGCCCGCCTGCACCTGGAAAAGATCGGCGTGAAGCTGACCACCCTGAGCCAGGAACAGGCCGACTACATCGGCGTGCCGGTGGAAGGCCCGTTCAAGCCGGACCACTACCGCTACTGATGCCTGCGGGGGGTCGGATCCCTTTCCGCAGGAAAGGGCTCTGACCCCAGCAATGGAAGCAGAAAGAACGGGCGCCTTCGGGCGCCCGTTCTGCGTTTGCGCGTGGCCATGCACCGCGCATCCACCCGCAATAGCCTCGGTCAAGGCAACGCCGCCGTGCCGCGCTACGATGCCTACATGACTCCGGCCATCAACCTGCTCAAGCGCGAGAAGATCGCCCATACCGTGCGCAGCTACGTGCACGATGCTCACGCCGAATCCTATGGCGGCGAAGCCGTCGACAAGCTCGGCCTCGACCCGGCCCAGGTGTTCAAGACCCTGCTGGCCAGCACCGAGACCCACGAACTGCTGGTCGCGATCGTGCCGGTGGCCGGCCAGCTGGACCTGAAGGCCCTGGCCGAAGCGGCCGGCTGCAAGAAGTGCGAGATGGCCGCCGCTGACGCTGCACAGCGCGCGACCGGTTACCTGGTCGGCGGCATCAGCCCACTGGGGCAGAAGAAGCGCCTGCGCACGTTCCTGGACGCCAGCGCGCAGGCATTGCCCGCACTGCATGTCAGCGCCGGGCGCCGCGGCCTCGAGGTGGAACTGGCGCCGACCGACCTGCTGCGATTGACGGCCGGCCACTACGCCGCCATCGGCAAGGCCCGCTGATGCGCTGGCCCTGGTCTGCAGCGCCGATACCCCGGCTCGACGATGCACAGGCCGATGTGCTGCTGCAGGACCTGCTGTCGCGCGACGCAGCGCGCATCACCGATGCTGCACGCACGGTCGCACGGCTGTTCAGCGCGTCCTCGCTGGATGCATTGGCCGCGCACGCGGACCTGATCGAACAGCGCTGTCAGGGCGTCGCGCTCGGCGGCATGCTGATCAGCAACCAGGCGCATCTGAAGGCCGCCCTGCGTCGGCTGCGTTACTGGCGTGCACGCGAGGGTTGCCTGTGCGCGCTCAATCCCGGCTACCCGTTCTTCGATCCCCGTCGCCTGATCGAACAAGGACAGATGCAGCTGCTCGCGGTGGAAGAGGCCGAGGGCAGCTGGGGCGACTGCCACACCGTTGCCTGCACCCAGTGCGGCCAGCATTGGCAGGCCATCGACCGCGAGTACCACTACCCATGGTGGGAGTGGAACCCCGCCTGACGCGTCCTCCGCCACGCGTGGATGGCGGTCACTCCACCCACTCGTACCGCATGGGTACACGCACGATGGTCAGCTCCGGTGCCGAGCCCGCCGCATCGGTGCGGATGAAAGGCCAGCGGCGCAGTTCTTCCACCGCTGCCTCATCCAGCAACGCGTGGCCACTGGACGTCTCCACGATCACGGCCGCAATCGTCCCCTGCGCGTCAATCAATGCCTTGAGCAGGCTGCGCCCGGAAAGTCCCTGTTGCATGGCCTCCGGTGGATAGCGCGGCGACACGCCGCGCGCCGGTGCCCACGAAACACCGTCGCCCGCGAACAGATCCCGGCTGCTGCGCGCCGCGCAGTGCTTCGGCAGGCGCAATTGCAGGGTTAGCCGCGCGTCGTCGATGGTCACCTCCGCGGGCGCCGCGCAGGCGTGTTGCGCGAGCACCTCCAGCATCTGCTGCTGCCGAAGCAACGCCTTGCCATTGGCCGCCGTCACCTCGACCATGCAACGACCGTCGCTGGGCTGCATCGACAGCGCGGTCACCCCGGCATCGCGCAGCCCGGGCAGGGCCGCCAATGGCGCGCACGCCATGTCAGCAGCGGGCTTGGCCGCCAGCGCCGTGGCGCAAGGCAACACGCCAACCAGCAACACCGGAATCATCCTTGCCCAGATATCCATGCCCCGTCCCTGCTGGGTTGGCCTGGTCCAAGCATAGTGGGCGCCCAGGGCCTGGTTCAAACGATCGGGTCAGAGCCCCGCGCTGCGGGGATCCGACCCGGGCCGGCTCACGGCCGCCAGTTGGCGTTGTTCTCCCAAAACGCGACGGAGCGCTGGTAAGCCTCGCGATCCAGCGGCACACCGGAACCGCCCTCCTCCACGCCCAGTGCATTGCGCATCATGGTGATCGGCGCCATCGGTACCTCTTCGGGTTCGGCGGTGTAGATACAGCCGACGATGCCCCAGTCGGCCTCGATCGGTGAACCCTCCTTCGCCAGCTGCCCGGCGCTGTACAGGATCACCACCAGATAGTTCGCGCGCGGCGACTCCACCCCCTCGAACCAACGCACCAGCACCGGCAGTTCCTCGCGGTTGCGCGCTTCGTAGCCGCTGCGCAGCTGGTGGCGGTTGGCCTCGGTGACCGGCACCGTCAGGCAGCGCGTGCTGGTCCAGTTCTCGTAGACGAACAACTTGCAGAACGGGGCGTAGCCGTCGAGCACCTTCAGCGGCGCATGCGCGTTGAGGTGTGCCTCGAACTGCTCGGCAGTGCAGTCCTGGATGGTGTTGCCGCGCGGCACACGCGGGAACAGGCGGGGACGGGCGAAATCGGTGAGGACGATGGACATGGCATGCACGAACGGGAACAGGCCCTCAGGGTAACCGTCGATGCGCTTGAAGTCTGCTTCACATTTGCCGGCCACAGTGCGCGCACATCTCCCGGAGAGTCCTGCATGAACCGCTTCCGCCCCCCCCTGCTGTCCGGCCTGCTGGCCGTCCTTCTCCTCCCTGCCATGGCCCCATCTTCCGCGTCTGCCGCACCATCGCGCGTGCTGCTCGTCGTCAGCAGCGAAGGCCGGGACCAAGGGAAGACCCGTCCGGGCTTCGAGATGGACGAATTCGCCCAGGCCTGGCTCATCCTCAAGCAGAACGGCTTCGACATCGACGTGGCAAGTCCGCGTGGCGGCGCCGTCGAGGCTGACAAGTACAACCCCTCCGAGGCCTTCAACGCAGCCGTCCTTGCCGATTCCCAGGCCATGGGCAAGCTTGCCGCGACCGTGCCCACTGCACAACTGCGTGCCAGCGACTACCAGGGCGTCCTGGTGATCGGCGGCAAGGGTGCCATGTTCGACCTTCCGGCCGACAAGGCCCTGCATGCCACGATTGCCGGAATCTGGCAGCAGGGAGGACTGGTCGCGGCGGTATGCCATGGTCCGGCCGCACTGGCGGGTGTTCGCCTTCCCGATGGCCGGGCCATGGTGGAAGGCCGCGCCATGACCGGATTCACGGAAGAGGAAGAAGCACTGTTCGGCAAACGTTGGGCGAAGGAATTCGCGTTCCAGCTTGAACCGCGCATGCGCGAGCTGGGCGCACGCTGGCAGGAGGCACCGCTGATGATGCCCAAGGTCGTAGTCGATGGACGCCTGCTGACCGGTCAGAACCCGTTCTCGACCGCCGCACTGGCTGACGCCTTCGTGCGCGCCAGCGGGCGTGTGCCACTGGCACGCCAGGCATGGCGCGATGAGCGCAGCATGGCGCTGGTGGAGCAGCACCTGCAGCAGCGTGATGGTCAGGCGGCGCAGATACTGGCGCAGCGCCCGTCCGACCATCACGTCGAGCTGATCGGCATGCTGGGTTTCTACCAGCTGAAAGCAGCAAAGGACGCCACTGCAACCGCCGACGCGCTGTCCATCATGCAGTTGGCCAGCCCGCATATGGACGAGCCGAGGCTGCAGGTCGCGATGGCAGAAGCGCACTGGCGCCTGGGCCGGACCGATCTGGCCCGTTCGCAGGTACTGGCTGTGCTGGAAAAGCAGCCCGGTCTGGACGAAGCTAACGCTCTCCTGGCCCGCATGCAGCCCTGACCATGGACGCCGAGCGCCTGCGCCTGCTGTTGATTGAAGACAACCTGCCGCTGGCCTCGGCCATCATCGACATGCTGCAGGCGCATGGCCATCTGGTCGATTTCGCCGCTGGCGGACACGTCGGGCTGCAGTTGGCGCTGGCGTCACCGCCGGATGTGCTGCTGCTCGATATCGGGTTGCCGGGCACCGATGGTACGACGGTCTGCCGTCGGTTGCGCGAGTGCAGTGATCGGCACGTCCCCATCCTGATGCTGACCGCACGCGATGCGATCGACGACAAGCTGCAGGGCTTCGCTGCGGGCGCGGATGACTATCTGGTCAAGCCCTTCGACGATGCCGAGCTGCTCGCCCGCTGTCTCGCCCTCGCCCGCCGCCATCGCGTGGGTCAACCGAACCTCCTGCAGATTGGGCCGCTGAGCATCGACCGCCGCAGCGGCCAGGCCTGGCGCGCGGGATTGCTGCTGGAGCTGGCACAGGTTCCGCAGCGCATCCTGCTCGTACTGGCCGAGGCCTGGCCGCGAACCGTCACCCGCAGCGAGCTCGTTCAACGCCTGTGGGGGGATGAAGCACCTCCTTCCGATCCGCTGCGCTCGCATCTGTACCTGTTGCGGCAGGTACTGGACAGGCCGTTCGAAGGCGAGATGCTGCGCACCGTCCACGGTGTCGGCTTCCGTCTGGAAGCTTCGCCATGAAACCGCGGCCCACCCAGCACCTGCGCCGTCGACTGCTGATCACATTCACAGCCTTCGCGCTGTTCACCGCCACGGTGTTCGGCACCTACTCGCTGGTGTTCATGTATGTGGTGGAAGACAGCATCTTCAACGCCCAACTGGACCGTGAAGCACGGGCTCAGCTCGCCCGGCACGCGCTCGAAGGGGACTGGCGTACACCTGCCGATGCCGCAATCCAGCTGCATCGTTCACCCTCTACCTTCCCCGACGATCTGCGCAGCGAGTTCGCAAAGGAACCGTGGCGCTCGGAGTTCGCGGGTGTCGATGGTCGGCACTACCATCTCAAGCGGATCGATCCCCCGGCCGGCGCCCGCCCTGCTTGGCTTGTGTCGGAGGTCAGTGCGCAACTGGTGGTCCGGCCGATCCGCGATCGGGTCGTAATGCTGCTTGCCGGCACAGCACTGCTGGTCCTGATCGCGGCGATCTTCCTCGGCATCTGGCTCGCCCATCGCAGCACACGCTCGCTCTATGCGCTGGTCGAGGAGGTTGAAGCGCTGCAGCCGGAACCAGGCCCCGGCGTGCGCCTGGCAGCACGTTTCGACGATGACGAGATTGGCGTGCTCGCGCGCGCCCTCGATGGATTGTCCGCACGCGTCGCTGCCTTCGTTGCCCGCGAACACGCGTTCACGCGCGATGCCAGCCACGAACTGCGCACACCCTTGAGCGTCATCTCCAGTGCGGCAGGCCAGTTGGCCAGCGAGTCGGGCCTGTCCGAGCGTGGCCGCCAGCATGTGCAGCATATCCGTCTTTCGGCACTGCAGCTGCAGCAGGCCATTGCGGCGCTGCTGGCGCTGGCTCGCGAGGAAACCGCCAGCCACGGCGCTCCGCCGGTCAAACTTGTGCCGCTGCTGGAACGGGTGATCATCGAGCAGTCTCCGTTGCTGGCTGCACGGCCGGTCGAGGTACAGCTGACCGTGCCCGACGGGGCCACGCTGCGCGCGCCCGAGGCGGCCCTGCGCGTAGTCCTGGCCAATCTGGTCGGCAATGCGTTCGCGCATACCGCGCAGGGCCAGGTCCTGATTGCATGGCAGGACGCTCAGCTGCTGGTGCACAACACGGCAGGTGCTTCACCCTTCCTTGGCAACTGGCCCGAGCCGCGGCCATTCGACAAGCGTGATGGCAGCGAGGGCAACGGCCTGGGCCTGGATATCATGCGGCGACTGTGCAGCCACTACGGGCTCGAACTGGTCATCCAGCACGGCGGTGGCGGGGTGATGGCCCGCTTGAGGGGGCAGCCAGCCGAGGCATGAAGCGCCTCCGGCGGTCCAGCCCGGTCAGTGCCGAGCTGTAGCGGCAGCTACAACGCCATCCGCTCGCGCAGTTCACGCGCCTGCCGGCGCGACACCTCCACCTCGCTGCCGTCATCCAGCGCCAGGTCATAACCATCAGCGATGCTGGGCGTCACGCCACGGATGCGGCGCAGGTTGACCAGCGTATTGCGGTTGGCACGGAAGAACAGATCCGGCGGCAGGCGTGCTTCCAGCGCGCTCAGGCTGCGGGTCAGCAGGGCGTTCTGGTCGCGGAACCACAGCCGCGTGTAGTTGCCATCCACCACCAGCCGGCGGATCTCGGAGACCGCCACGAACCAGCAGCGTTCGCCCTCGCGCACGAACACCTGGTCCTGCGCACCCAGCGTGCCGCGCGACTCCGGCGTTTCGGCCGCCACCACTTCGCGCTGGCGCGCCCGCTCCAGCGCCTCCAGCAAGCGCGGCGCCTCCACCGGCTTCACCAGATAATCCAGCGCATTGGCCTGGAACGCACGCACCGCGTAGGTGTCGTAGGCAGTAACGAAGACCACGGCCGGCACCACCTCCAGGCCGTCCAGCACGTCGAAGCCGCTGCCGGAGGGCATCTGCACATCCAGCAGCACCAGGTCCGGGGCCAGCGTGGCGATCGCCTCGCGCGCGGCCGGCACATCGTCGGCCTCGCCCACGCACTGCACCCACGGCAGCGCCGACAACAGCGTGCGCAGCTCCTGCCGCGCCAGCCGCGCATCATCAACGATCAACACGCGCAGCACGCCATTCATTGCGGAATCTCCAGCAGGGCCTGCATGCGGTCGCCGACCGGCTGCAGGGTGAAACGACCTTGCGTACCGAGCTGCGCACGCAGGTAGGCCAGGCCGACGCCATGTCCGTGGGTGGGCTCGCTGACGCTGGCCAGCGGATTGTCCACCTGCAGGCGCAGCACGTCATTGTCCAGCGTGGCATGGATCTGCACCTCGCCGCCGCCCGGGCGGCTGGCGATGCCGTGCTTGATCGCGTTCTCCACCAGCAGCTGCAACGCCATCGCCGGCAGCTGCGCCTGCATGGCATCGGCATCGATCTGCTGCCGCACCTGCAGGCGCTGTTCAAAATGGACCGCCTCGATGGCCAGGTAGTCGTCGACCACCGCCAGTTCCTCGGCCAGCGTGACCTGCTCGCTGCGGTTGTGCGCCAGCGCCTGGCGCAGCGTGCGCGACAAGCGGGTGACCATGTCGCGGGCCCGTTCCGGGTCTTCCAGGATCAGCGCACGCAGGTTGTTCAGCGCATTGAACATGAAGTGCGGGTTGAGCCGCGCACGCAGCGCATCGCGCTCCAGGGCGCTGCGTTCGGCCTCGGCGCGCAGGCGGGCCAGCTCACTGTGGCGTGCCCGCCGCAGGCCGTGCAGGCCCGCCCACAAGCCGGTCCACATCAGCAGGAACAACGCGGTGTTCATCCAGTACACCAGCAGCGAAGACCACTGGTAATCGGCATGGCCGCCAGGCAGCTGCACCCAGCCCAGCGCCAGTGCCGGCAGCAGCAGCGCCGCCGTTACCGCCTGAGCGACGCTGGCCCCGAGCACCACACCGGCGGCCAGCTTCAGTACCAGGCTGGCCAGGCTCGCATCCCACCAGCGCTGGCGCAGTGCAATCGAACGCAGTGCGCCGCTGCACAACCAGAGTGAGACCGCCACGCTGACGGTGATCAACACGATGCCACTGAACACCGCACCGCCGCCGATCCGCGTGCCGACCCACAGCCCGTACATCGCATAGCCAGCCCATGCCAGTGCGTTGAGCGTCCAGAAGCGGCGGGATGACGTGGTGGCGTCCATGCGGGCTCTCGGCGATGGCAGGAGGGCGGACAACGGTCAGGGATGCGCGGCGAGGAAACGCTGCACCTGTTCCTGCAACCAGCGCGGATCATCCCACATCAGGAAGTGGAAACCCTGCGCGCTCATCGCGATCTGCACGCCCCGCAGTTTCGCGTACTCCGACTGGAATACCGCCCGGGTGCCGTCCTCGGTGCCACCCATGGGCTGGTAGCCGACCCAGCTGCCCAGCACCAGCGTCGGTGCGGAGATCGAAGCGATGCTGTCACGCAGATCGGTGGTCATCACCGCATGCATGGCATCGGCCGTGGTCTGGCGGTCGCTGTCTTCGCCCCAGCGGCCCAGTTCGGCCTGGCGTTGCGGATCGCGGGTCATCCCCGGCAGGCCCGCCTTCAACTGCGCCTGCCATTGCGCGGCGTCGGCGGCCAGCATGCCCTTGCGCAGCTGGTCGGCCATCGACCGCACGCTGTCAGCGGTGGCCTTCGGGTCACGCGCGGCCGGCAGGAATGGCAGGGCGTCAACCACCACCAGCGCGCTGACCGCCTTCGGCTCGGCCTGCGCCATCTGCAGGCCCAGCAGGCCACCGAGGCTGTGGCCAACCACCACCACCGGCCCCAGGTGCTGGTCATGCAGGTAGGCCAGCAGTTGCCCGCGCATCGCCGGCAGGAACTCGGCCGGGCGCGGATCAGCGGCTGCGGCGCCGGCAAAGCCCGGCAGCTGCACCAGATGGCACTGCACATCCTTCAGGGCCAGGCAGGTCTCGCGCCAGACCTCGGCACTGCTGTTGAGACCGGGGATCATGAGCAGCGGGCGGCCCTTGCCGACCACCTCGACCTGCACCTTGCCCGCCGCCGGGGCGCTGGCGGCGTGCGCCGAGCCGGAACCGAGCACGGCCATCGCCATGCCGATCATCGCCAGCCGGGCCAGCGCCTTCATTGCATACCAGAGTGCCAGGAAGATCTTCATCGTCTGCTCCTTCGTCGGGTGGGTGTTGCCGGGATGGGAACAGCGTGCCGCCGGCCACGGCACCCGGGTTGCGATTTCGGAGCAGCGGCCGATCGCCGGGGCGAACGGTCGCAGGCGACGGACGGTGCGCATCCGCACAAATTGACAACATCCATCTTGATGAAGCGATATACTGATCCGCACCCGCCGCTGCCGCCCGTGCCATGACCGCCATCAGCTTCGAGTTCTATCCGCCCAAGACCGACGAACAGCGCAGCCAGCTGGACCGCGCCGCGGCCAGGTTGAAGGACTACGGCCCCGAGTACGTGTCGTGCACCTTCGGTGCCGGTGGCTCGACCCTGAGCTACACCTCCGAGACCGTGCGCCACCTCAACCAGCACCATGGCTTCGATGCCGCACCGCACCTGTCCTGCGTCGGTGGCACCCGTCAGGAAATTCGCGAGCTGCTCAAGCTGTACCGCGCCATCGGCTGCCGCCGCCTGGTCGCGCTGCGCGGCGATCTGCCGTCGGGCATGGGCTTCCCCGGTGACATGCGCTATGCCGCCGAACTGATCGACTTCATCCGCGCCGAGCACGGCGATGCGTTCCATATCGAAGTGGGCGCGTACCCCGAAACGCACCCGCAGGCTTCCGACGCACTGGCCGACCTGAAGCACTTCAAGGCCAAGATCGACGCCGGTGCCGATGCGGCGATCACCCAGTACTTCTTCAACCCGGACGCGTACTTCCATTTCGTCGACGAAGTGCGGCGGCTGGGTGTGCAGGTGCCGATCACGCCCGGCATCATGCCGATCGCCAACTTCAGCCAGCTGCGCCGCTTCTCCGAACAGTGCGGTGCGGAGATCCCGCGCTGGATCAGCCGCAAGATGCAGGCCTATGGCGATGATGCGGAGTCGGTGCGTGCATTCGGCACTGAAGTGGTGGCCAAGCTGTGCCAGCGCCTGATCGAGGGCGGCGCCCCCGGCCTGCACTTCTACACCTTGAACCTGGCCAAGCCGACCACCTCGGTACTGAAGCTGCTGCAGGGCTGAAAGCACGGCGCGCAAGCGTGATCGGCGCTACCCTGCGAGGATGATCCGGCTTTCCTTCCTGCTGTTGCTGCTGCCGCTGTGCGTGCTATCGAGCGATGTCCACGCGCAGGCTACGCGCCTGAACCGCTGCACCGATGCCCAGGGCCAAAGCGTGTATACCGACCGTCCCTGCGACAGCCTGGGTGCGCAGTCGCGGCTGCCACCGCCTGCGCCCGCCGGCAATACCCTGCAGCGCGACACCCTCGGGGCACGCTGCCCACGGCGGCTGAGCGAACTGGTGGATGCACTGCGTACTGGCATCCTCAGCAACGACGTGAACCGGCTGTCCTCGCTGTACCTGTGGGGCGCCGTTTCCGATGCGGGCGCGCAGCGCATCCTCGGCCAGCTGGAATCGTTGGCGCGGCGGCCGCTGGTGGACGTGGTGCCGGTGTATCCCTCGCAGGCGCTGCCGCAATCGCAGGATGAGGGTCAGAGCCCTGCGGCGCAGGGATCCGACCCTGAGCCCCCGGCCGTGCGCCATCCGATCGGCCTGCGCCTGGAGCAGACCCTGCCCGGCAGCGCGTCGCGCGCTTCGACGGTGCTGGGGTTGCGACGGCAATACGGGTGCTTCTGGATCACACTGTGATCGCCAGGGGTCGGATCCCTTTCCTGCGGAAAGGGCTCTGACCCCCGATTCCAGCGATGGGGTCAGAGCCCCGCGTTGCGGGGATCCGACCCTGTTTGCATCACGCCGGCCACAGCGCGCGGATGGCGGCGATGCCCTGCCCGCCATGGCGGCGCGCCTCGGAGACATGGCCACTGCCCATGCCACCCAGCGCGTAGATCGGTAGTGACACCTGCGCACGCAGCTCGGCGAAGGCATCCCAGCCCAGCGGCACGGCATCGGGATGGCTGGCCGTGGCCTGCACCGGACCCAGCACGGCGAAGTCGCAGCCCAGCCGCTGTGCGGCCTGCAGCTGCTGCAGGTCATGGCAGGACGCGGCCACCAGCTGGCCTTCGGGCAGTGGACGCTGCGACAGCTCCAGCAGCTGTTCGCTGCCCAGGTGCACCCCCACGCCCAATGCGCGTGCCAGCTCGATATCGCGGTTGAGCAACCACTGCACCCCGCTGCGACGATGCGCGCGCACGACCTGTTCGACCATCGCCTGGCGCTGCGGATGCGCCATCGGCAACCGCAGCTGGATGCGCTGCTGGCCCGCCGCCACCACACGCTGAAGCTGCTCATGCCAATGCTGCACGCCGTCGGCGTCATCGGCCGGCGCCGGGGTGATCAGGTAGCTGTCGGGCTGGCGCAGGGCGGCCACCACCGGCAGGTCGGCCGGTGGCATCGAATAGCGGCCCAGCTTGTCCGGCGCCACCCAGGTGATCGCCTGCCCCTCACGTCCGCGTGGGGTGCCCTTCCAGCTGCGCACGTGGCGCACCTCCAGGGTCAGGTGCTTGTCCGGATAGCGCTGCGGCACGTCCATCAGCCACTCGCCGACATCGGCCTCGATGCCCAGCTCCTCGCGCAGCTCGCGCACCAGCGCCTGTTCGGAGGTCTCGCCGGATTCGCGCTTGCCGCCGGGGAATTCCCACAGGCCGGCCATGTCGCGGTTCTCGGTACGGCGGTTGAGCAGCACGCGGCCACGGGCATCGGTGATGACGGCCGCTACAACGTGGATCGATCGGGTGGGGGAAGCCATGGGGGAAGCATGCCCAGAACAGGGCGACCGGCGCAATCACGGATCCGTTGCGGTTGCCCCGCCACAAACGAAAAGCCCCGCTTTCGCGGGGCTCTTCGGGATCAGCTCAGCTGGCCGTGGCAGTGCTTGTACTTCTTGCCACTGCCGCACGGGCACGGATCGTTGCGGCCGATCTTCGGCTCGTCGCGCTGCATCTGCGCCACGCCCTGCTGGGCAGCCTGCACCTGCGCGGCTTCCTCGTCGGCGCTGTAGCCGCCCACGTCCTGGTGCTGGAACTGCGACTGGCTCAGGCGTGCTTCGGCCTGCTGGCGCTCGGCGGCTTCCAGCGCCTGCACTTCCTCGTCGCTGCGGATGCGCACGCGCGACAGCAGGGTCACCACTTCGCGCTTGACGTTCTCCAGCATGTCCGAGAACAGCTCGAAGGCTTCCTTCTTGTATTCCTGCTTGGGCTGCTTCTGCGCGTAACCACGCAGGTAGATGCCCTGGCGCAGGTAATCCATGCGGGCCAGGTGCTCCTTCCAGCTCTGGTCCAGCACGGTCAGCATCACGTGCTTCTCCAGCGCGCGCATGGTCTCTTCGCCCACGCCGGCTTCCTTCTCGGCGAAGTGCTGGTTGACGCGCTCCTGCACCTTGGCGGCAATCGCCTCGGCGTCCAGTTCCTCGTGTTCCTTGACCAGGTCGGTCAGCGACATCTGCAGGCCGAAGTCCGACTCCAGGGTCGCTTCCAGGCCACGCAGGTCCCACTGCTCGTCGATCGAGTTCGGCGGCACGAAGCGGGCCACCACGTCGAAGATCACGTCGTCGCGGATACCGTCGACGTTGTCCTTGACCGACTCGGCGTCCAGCAGTTCGTCACGCTGGGCGTAAATCACCTTGCGCTGGTCGTTGTTGACGTCGTCGAAGTCCAGCAGGTTCTTGCGGATGTCGAAGTTGTGGGCCTCGACCTTGCGCTGCGCCTTCTCGATCTGGCGGCTGACCAGGCGGTCCTCGATGACGTCGTCTTCCTTCATGCCCATCATGCGCATGGCCTTCTGCACCCAGTCGGAGGCGAAGATGCGCATCAGGTTGTCTTCCAGCGACAGGTAGAAGCGGGACGAACCCGGGTCACCCTGGCGGCCGGAACGGCCACGCAGCTGGTTATCGATACGACGCGATTCATGGCGCTCGGTACCGACGATGTGCAGGCCGCCCGCAGCCTTCACCGCCTCGTGGCGCTTCTGCCATTCGGCCTTGACCGCAGCCTTCTGCTCATCGGTCGCGCCCTCGCCCAGCTCGTGGATCTCCGCTTCCAGCGAACCGCCCAGCACGATGTCGGTACCGCGGCCGGCCATGTTGGTGGCGATGGTCACGGCCGCCGGACGGCCGGCATTGGCGACGATGGTCGCTTCGCGGTCATGCTGCTTGGCGTTGAGCACTTCGTGCTTCACGCCGGCCTTGCGCAGGTGCTCGGACAGCATTTCCGAGGTTTCGATCGAGGTGGTACCCACCAGCACCGGCTGGCCGCGCTTGGCGCACTCCTCGATGTCGGCCAGCACCGCATTGAACTTGCCCTTGCGGTTCAGGAACACCTGGTCCGGGCTGTCCTTGCGGATGGTCGGGCGGTTGGTCGGGATCACCACCACTTCCAGGCCATAGATGCTCTGGAACTCGAAGGCTTCGGTATCGGCCGTACCGGTCATGCCGGACAGCTTCTTGTACATGCGGAACAGGTTCTGGAAGGTGATGCTCGCCAGCGTCTGGTTCTCGCGCTGGACCGGCACGCCTTCCTTCGCTTCCACCGCCTGGTGCAGGCCATCGGACCAGCGGCGGCCGGACAGGGTGCGGCCGGTGAACTCATCGACGATGACCACTTCGCCATCGCGCACGATGTAGTCCACGTCACGCTGGTAGATCGCGTGCGCGCGCAGTGCGGCGTTGAGGTGGTGGACCACGGTCAGGTTCTGCGGCGCGTACAGGCCTTCGGTCTCGCCGTCGAGGATGCCGGCCTCGACCAGCAGCTGCTCGGCGTGCTCCATGCCCGCTTCGGACAGGTGCACCTGCTTGCCCTTCTCGTCGACCCAGAAGTCGCCTTCGCCGTCTTCCGCTTCCTGCTTGACCAGGTTCGGCACGACACGGTTGACGCGGATGTACAGCTCCGGGGAGTCGTCGGCCGGGCCGGAGATGATCAGCGGGGTACGCGCTTCGTCGATCAGGATGGAGTCGACTTCGTCGACGATGGCGTAGTGCAGGCCGCGCTGGTAGCGGTCGGCCTTGGACAGCGCCATGTTGTCGCGCAGGTAGTCGAAGCCGAATTCGTTGTTGGTGCCGTAGGTGATGTCCGAGGCGTAGGCCTCGCGCTTGTCGCTGTGCGGCATGCCCGGGTACACCACGCCCACGCTCAGGCCCAGCCAGTTGTACAGCTTGCCCATCTGCGCGGCGTCGCGACGGGCCAGGTAGTCGTTCACGGTGACCACATGCACGCCCTTGCCTTCCAGCGCGTTGAGGTACACCGGCAGGGTCGCCACCAGGGTCTTGCCTTCACCGGTGCGCATTTCTGCGATCTTGCCCAGGTGAAGCACCATGCCACCGATCAGCTGCACGTCGTAGTGGCGCATGCCCAGCACGCGGCGACCGGCTTCGCGGCAGACCGCGAACGCTTCCGGCAGCACCTTGTCCAGGGCTTCACCGTCGGCGATGCGCTGCTTGAACTCCGGCGTCTTGGCCTGAAGCTGCTCGTCGGAAAGCTTCTCGATCTCCGGCTCCAGCGCATTGATCTTGGCGACGATGCGGTTGAGCTGGCGCAGCTGTCGTTCGTTACGACTGCCAAATACGCGGGTAAGCAGGCTGTTGATCATTGAAGGAACCGGGTTGGATGGACACGACGCCCGGCCTCCCCCTTGGGATCCGTCCGCCGCAAACGAAACAGGGCGCCTGGCGCCCTGTCGATGGCAACACCCATTGTAGCTTGGGACGGCCGCAAGGGGTTTCAACCCCGTGGGGTAGTGCCGGCCGCTGGCCGGCAACCTCGTTCGGACCCCTCAAAGGAATTGCCGGCCAGCGGCCGGCACTACCAGATCACCCGCATCGGGTCAGAACCCTCCCGCGGCGCGGAAGGGATCCGACCCGGGCATCAGCCGCGGCTGACGCGGCCGACCGGCGTGTTGCCGCCGTCGCCGAGGAACTTGCGCGGGTTGACCACGTTGCCGTTTTCCCACACTTCGAAGTGCACGTGGGCACCGGTCGAACGCCCGGTGGAACCGGCCTTGGCCACTTCCTGGCCGGCACGGACCAGGTCACCGGCCTTCACCACCAGGCGCGAATTGTGGGCGTAGCGGGTGACGTAGCCGTTACCGTGGTCGACATCGACCACGTTGCCGTAGCCGCCCTTCACGCCGGCAAAGCTGACCACGCCTTCGGCGACGGCCATCACCGGGTCACCGACCTTGGCGTGGAAGTCCATGCCCTTGTGGGTGGCGGCACCGCGGCCGAACGGGTCGGCACGGGTGCCGAAACCGGAGGTCACGTAGCTGTTGCGGATCGGCATGCGCGACGGCACGGCGTTCTGCTGCAGCTGGTGGTCGAACATCAGCGATTCCATCACCGACAACTGGCGGCCTGAAGCAGCGAAGCGCTGCTCCAGCACCTGTAAGTCGGCGTTGACGTCCTTGACCGGGATGTCGCTGGTCGGGCCGCCGGCGTCGCCGTCACCGAGACCGGGGGTCTCGTTGAAGTCGAACTCGCCGTCTTCCAGCTTGCCCATCTGGGTCAGCCGTTCGCCAAGGGCGTTGAGGCGGGTGGCCTGGGCCTGCAGCTCGCCGAGGCGGGCCGCCAGCGCGTTGACCTGGGTCTGCGCATCGCGCTTGACCTTGGCCAGCTCCGCATCCTGGCGCTCGACCTTGGCCTGCAGCCGGGAATCATTCAGCGCGCTGGCGCCAATGCCGCCGGCAAGGCCGATAATGCAGCCTACCCCGAGCACGCTGCCCAGCAGGGCGCGGGGGCGGTCCTCGAAATAGAACCGCAAACGCGCGATCGGCGACGACTTGGCCTGTCCTTCACGCGTTTTGATTACGATCTTTTTGAATGCCATCAGTGAGTTTTCATGTCTGAGCCGAAATCCAGCGTTCGCCCCGCGTCAGTGCCGAAGCCGGCGCTGGATGCGGTGATGGCGGACAAAAGCGGGAACCCGCTGCGGCGTGCCTTGTGGCTCGACGCGCTGGACCGTCAGTTGCGCCCCCAGTTGCCGCCACCTCTGCGCAGCCGTTGCCGGCTGGCCAATGTGGACGGGGAACACCTCGTTTTTCTCGTCGAGTCCCCGGTCTGGCATGCCAAGTTGCGGCTTGCCGAAGCCCAGTTGCTCGACGCGGCCCGTTCCATCGGGCTGAAGGCCACCAGGGTGACCATCAAGACTGCGTCTCCCACTCCCACGCGCTCCCCAGCGCTCGACAACCGGAATGGACCCCACGCAGTTTCAGCCGCCACGCACAAAGGGCTACGCGACGCCTTGGCTTGCCTGCAGGACGTTCCTTCGAAACCGAAGAAGCGGTCCTGACGACAACGGAGCATCCAGCTCCGCTCCCCGTCGCGCGTGTCACCACGGCGTGAAACATTTCGGGGGCCGGGTCGCATCCTAGCTGCCAACCGGGGGCCTGTCGTTAGATTGTTGTTAAAACTACGTTAAATTCAGGCTTCCGATCCAACAGGTTCACAAAACCGTGACCTCGAACCGGCCTTGAGACTTTCAAAGTACGCTGAATGCGCCGTCGGCGCCGGAAACGACAACGCCGCCCTTTCAGGCGGCGTTTTTGTCTTTTGTTTCAATGACCTGGAATGATCAGGCGTAGGCCGGGGTAGCGTATTCGACCGGATCCGGGGTGGCCGGCGAGTCGAAGCTGACCCATTCCCAGGCGGTCGCGTCGGCCATCAGCGCCCGCACCAGCTTGTTGTTGAGCGCGTGGCCGGACTTGAAGCCTTCGTAGGCGCCCAGCACCTGGCCACCGGCCAGATAGAGGTCGCCGATCGCGTCGAGGATCTTGTGGCGCACGAATTCGTCGGCGTAGCGCAGGCCGTCTTCGTTGAGCACGCGGAACTCGTCCAGCACGATGGCGTTGTCCATCGAACCGCCCAGGCCCAGGTTGCGCTCGCGCATGTATTCCAGGTCGCGCATGAAACCGAAGGTGCGCGCGCGGGAGATTTCCTTGGTGTAGGCCAGCGTCGAGAACTCGATTTCCTGGCGCGACTGCTTGGCCGGGATCATCGGGTGGTCGAACTGGATGGTGAAGCCCAGCTTGTAGCCCTCGTACGGGGTGAAGCGGGCCACCTTGTCGCCCTCGGTCACTTCCACGGTCTTCAGCACGCGGATGAAGCGCTTGGGCGCATCCTGTTCCACGATGCCCGCCGACTGCAGCAGGAACACGAACGGGCCAGCCGAACCGTCCATGATCGGCAGCTCGGCCGAGGACAGTTCAACGATGATGTTGTCCACACCCAGGCCGGCCAGCGCCGACATCAGGTGTTCGACGGTCTGGATCTTGGCGTCGTTGCAGGTCAGGCCGGTGCACAGGGTCACTTCGGTGACCAGCTCGGCCTTGGCCGGCACTTCCACCACCGGGTCCAGGTCCACGCGGCGGAACACGATGCCATGGTTGACCGGTGCCGGGCGCAGGGTCATGTAGACCTTGTCACCGCTGTGCAGGCCAACGCCGGTGGCGCGGATCGTGTTCTTGAGGGTGCGTTGCTGGATCATGGGGGATGGACCGGAAGTGACACATTAGATTAACACGCGCCCTCCCCTACCCTGGCTGAAACGCCAGTGAAAGCCGCCGGCAGGACGCACCGGCACGCCGCGGGGACGCGCGTGAAGCAGGGCGGCCGGGCCCATCCTGGCCCGGCGCCCGCGTTTTCAGGACATGGTGGCGCAACCCGGGGAGGACAAGCCCCGGGCAGCCCCGCTCAGTCCGCCTGGCGGCGCAGGAAGGCCGGGATGTCCAGGTAATCGTTCGGCAGTTCCGCTGCAGCCGGGGCCGACGCCGCCGGGGCCGACGCAGTGGACGCTGCCGCGGTGTCGCTGCTGGCACGACGCAGGCCCAGGCCCATGCCGCCGACAGCCTTGGACACGGCGTCGCCACCGTTGTCGAACTCGCCGAACTCCGGCTGGCCGGTGGTGGCATTGCGGACCAGCTTGATCGGCGCACGCTCGCCCGGACGCTGGGTCTTGCTGGCCGAGACGCGGTTCAGGCCGGTGGCGACCACGGTCACGCGCACTTCGTCCTGCATGTCCGGATCCAGCACCGTACCGACCACCACGGTGGCATCTTCGGAAGCGAAGCCATCGATGGTGCGGCCGATCTCGTCGAACTCGGCCATGGTGAAGTCGGCGCCGGCGGTGATGTTGACCAGGATGCCGTTGGCACCGGCCAGGTTCACGTCGTCCAGCAACGGGTTCTGGATCGCCGACTCGGCAGCGGCCTGGGCGCGGTCATCGCCACGGGCGGTGCCGGTACCCATCATCGCCAGGCCCATTTCGGACATGACGGTGCGCACGTCGGCGAAGTCGACGTTGATCAGGCCCGGACGCACGATCAGGTCGGCGATGCCCTGCACGGCGCCCTGCAGCACGTCGTTGGCGGCACGGAAGGCCTGGATCATGGTCGCGTTGCGACCCAGCACGGTGATCAGCTTCTCGTTCGGGATGGTGATCAGCGAGTCGCAGTGCTGGCTCAGTTCCTCGATGCCCTTCAGCGCCACCTGCATGCGGCGACGGCCTTCGAACGGGAACGGCTTGGTGACCACGGCCACGGTCAGGATGCCCATTTCCTTGGCCAGCTGTGCCACCACCGGCGCAGCGCCGGTGCCGGTGCCACCGCCCATGCCGGCGGTGATGAACACCATGTCCGCACCCTGCAGCGCGTCCATGATGCGCTCACGGTCTTCCAGCGCGGCCTGGCGGCCGACTTCCGGGTTCGCGCCTGCGCCCAGGCCCTTGGTCACGTTGGTACCCAGCTGCAGCTGCAGCTTGGCGCCACAATTCTTGATGGCCTGCGAGTCGGTGTTGGCAGTGATGAATTCCACGCCATCCACCGCCGAGTTGACCATGTGCGCCACGGCATTGCCGCCGCCGCCGCCCACGCCAACCACCTTGATCACCGCATTGGGTGCCATCTTTTCGATCAGTTCAAAATGCGCCATGTCCGTGTCCTCGTTGTATCCGCTTTGGCGGGCATGGGCATTCGGGCGTCCTGCCGTCCTGCTGCATGCCGACGTTGCGGCTGTGTGGGTTGTGTGTTGCCGGTGTTGCGTTGTGATGCGGGTACTGCGGGTGTTGCGCCCTGGCGATGCCGGGGGTTTCGGGTTCCGCGTCAGAACTCGCCGCGGAACCAGGTCTTGAGTTTCTTGAACATGCTTCCAGCGCGCCCGGTCGGCAGCGACGGCCGCCGCGGGTGCTCGATCTGGCTGCCCATCAGCAGCAAGCCCACGCCGGTGGCGTGCACCGGGTTGCCGACCACTTCGCCGAGGCCGGTGACGTGCTGCGGGATACCCACGCGCACCGGCATCTGCAGCATTTCCTCGGCCAGTTCGACCACGCCTTCCATCTTCGAGGCACCACCGGTCAGCACCATGCCGGCGCGCACCAGTTCCTCGAAGCCGGAGCGGCGCAGTTCGGCCTGCACCATCTCGAAGATTTCCTCGTAGCGGCCCTGCACGGCCTGCGCCAGCGAATGGCGCGGCATGCGGCGCGGCGGGCGGTCGCCCACCGACGGCACCTGGATGCTTTCCTCGGCGGTGGCCAGCTGGGCCAGGGCGCAGGCATAGCGCACCTTGATCTGCTCGGCTTCCGGGGTCGGCGTGCGCAGCATGTGCGCGATGTCATTGGTGACGTGGTCGCCGGCGATCGGCAGCGAAGCCGTGTGGCAGATCGCGCCCTGCACGAACACCGCGATATCGGTGGTACCGGCGCCCATATCGACCAGCACCACGCCCAGCTCGCGCTCGTCGGCGGTCAGCACGGCCACGCTGGAGGCCAGCGAGGACAGCACCAGGTCGTCCACCTGCAGGCCACAGCGCTGCACGCACTTGCTGATGTTGGCCGCAGCGGACTGCGCGCAGACCACCAGGTGCGCGTGCACCTCCAGGCGCACGCCGGTCATGCCGACCGGGTTGCGGATGCCTTCCTGCGAATCGTCCAGGACGTACTCGCGCGGGATCGCGTGCAGGATCTTCTGGTCGGCCGGAATCGCCACGGCCTTGGCCGCATCGAGCACGCGATCCAGGTCGCCCCAGGTCACTTCGCCGTCGCGGATCGGCACGATGCCGGGCGAATTCTTGCACTGCACGTGGTTGCCGGAGATCGAGGCATACACCGAGCGGATCTCGCAGCCGGCCATCAGCTCGGCTTCTTCCACCGCGCGCTGGATCGACTGCACGGTCGATTCGATGTCCACCACCACGCCACGCTTGAGCCCGCGCGACTCGTGCGAGCCGATGCCGATCACTTCGATCGGGTTGCCCGGCGAGTACTCGCCCACCAGCGCCACCACCTTGGAGGTGCCGATGTCCAGGCCAACGATCAGCGATTTGTCACCCTTGCGATTCATGTCCTTTCCTGCGTCCTGCTGGCTGGGGTCGCCGGCGTTTTCGCCGGCGTGGCCGGGGTACCCCAGCTCAGCGTGAAACCATTGGTGTAACGGAGATCGGCGCGCTCGATCGGCGCGTCCTGACGGTTGAGCTGCGGCAGCACCTTGACGAAGCGCTGCATGCGCGAGCGCGCGTCGTCGCGGCCGACCACCACTTCGGTACCGTTGCTCAGCACCAGCGACCAGCTGCCGCGCGCA
Organism: Stenotrophomonas sp. GD03794; assembly: GCF_029842145.1. Classification (NCBI taxonomy): domain Bacteria; kingdom Pseudomonadati; phylum Pseudomonadota; class Gammaproteobacteria; order Lysobacterales; family Lysobacteraceae; genus Stenotrophomonas; species Stenotrophomonas sp. GD03794. The sequence continues at coordinate 28,175 of NZ_JAOCFV010000018.1, read as the reverse complement.
TCCATCGTCACCCGGCGCACGTCGACGCCGGCCGGTGCGAACAATGCACGCGAGTCGCTGTACAGCTTCATCACTTCTTCGGTCTGGCTGTCGGGGCCGTCCAGTTCGGGCAGCGCCAGATCGGCCAGCTTCTTCGGCGTGGGGAACAGCTTGCCCTGCTCGGAAACCAGGCGGTCGTTGCCCCAGCGCGCGAACGGCTTGTGCTCGACCAGGGTCACTTCCAGCACGTCCGGCCACTGCTTGCGCACCTGCGCGCTTTCCACCCACGGCAGCTGTTCCAGTGCATCCTGCGCGTCCTGCAGCTTGACCGCGAAGAAGCCCGCATGCGCGTACGGCAGCAGCACCTGCTGCAACTGCTCGGCCGGCACCCGCTTGAACTCACCATGCACGCGCAGCTTCGCCAGCGGCCAGCGCTCGGCGCCGACCCAGCCATTGACCACGGCCACCACCGGCAGTGCAACCACCGACAGCGCCAACAGCCAGACGAAGATGCGCAGCACCGCGTTCATGCGTGCGAGGCCTCCAGGGTCTGTTCCAGCACGCGCCACACCAGCTCCTCGAAACCGATGCCGGCCTGGCGGGCCGCCTTGGGCACCAGCGAATGGCTGGTCATGCCCGGCGCGGTATTCACTTCCAGCAGGAAGAAACGGCCGCTGCTGCGGTCACGCATCACGTCCACGCGGCCCCAGCCACGGCAGCCAGCGGCACGGAATGCGGCCAGCGCGATGCGGCGGATTTCCTCTTCGTCGTCACCGTCCAGTCCTGGGCACAGGTACTGGGTGTCCTCGGCAATGTACTTGGCGTTGTAGTCGTACCACTGGCCCTTGGGCACGATGCGGATCGACGGCAGCGCGACATCGCCGAGGATGGCCACCGTCAGTTCGTCGCCCACCACCATCTGCTCCATCAGCAGCTGGCCGTCGTAGCGCGCGGCCAGGGCCACCGCCTCGTCCAGGCCGGCGTCATCGGTGACCCGGCTGATGCCCACGCTGGAGCCTTCATTGGCCGGCTTCACCACTACCGGCAGGCCCAGTTCGGCTGCCAGTGCATGCACCGTGGTCGCGTCCACCTTCCGGTACTGCGGGGTGGGCAGGCCCAGCGACAGCCACACCTGCTTGGTGCGGATCTTGTCCATGCTCAGCGCCGAGCCCAGCACGTTCGAGCCGGTGTACGGCACGCCGAAGGCGTCCATCAGGCCCTGCACGATGCCGTCCTCACCGCCACCGTTGTGGCCATGCAGGATGTTGAACACGCGATCGATGCCACCGGCGGCGAGCGCCTTGGCCAGCGCCGGAATGCCATCCACCGCGAACGCATCGACGCCACGCGACTGCAGGGCTTCGAGCACGTTGCGGCCGGAATCCAGCGACACCTCGCGTTCGCTGGAACTGCCGCCGAGCAGCACGGCGACGCGACCGAACACGGCCGGGTCGGTCACGCGCAGCGGCGGGAAGGTCAGCGCGCTCACGCCTCGCCCTCCCCCTTGAAGCCTTCCACCGCGATATGGGTGGCCACGGCACCGATGTCGCCGGCGCCCATCATCAGCAGCAGGTCACCGTCCTGCAGCACGTCCGGCAGCACGCTGGCCAGCTCGGCGGCCTTGCCCACCACCACCGGTTCGCTGCGGCCGCGCGCGCGGATGGCGCGGGCCAGCGCATGCGAATCGGCACCGGCAATCGGTTCCTCGCCGGCCGGGTAGACCTCGCTCAGCACCAGCGCATCGACGCTGGACAGCACCGCGGCGAACTTGTCGAACTGGTCGCGGGTACGGCTGTAGCGGTGCGGCTGGAAGGCCACCACCAGGCGCTTGTCGGCCCAGCCGCCGCGGGCCGCGGCGAACACCGCCTCCAGCTCGCTCGGGTGATGGCCGTAGTCGTCGATGATGCGCACCTTGGCGCCGCTGGCGGTGGTCACTTCGCCCAGATCGTTGAAGCGACGACCGACACCGGCAAAGCCTTCCAGTGCGCGCGCGATCGCATCCGGGGCCACGCCCAGCTGCCAGCCCACTGCGGCGGCGGCCAGTGCATTCAGCACGTTGTGCTTGCCCGGCAGCGCCAGCACCACTTCCTGGCTGGTGCCCTGCGGCAGGCGCAGGGTGAAGCGCATGCGCGAGCCTTCCTGCACCACGTTCTCGGCGCGCACGTCGGCCTGCGGGCTCATGCCGTAGCTCATCACGTGGCGCGGGGTCTTGGCAGCCAGAGCCGCCACTTCCGGATCGTCGATGCACAGCACCGCCAGGCCGTAGAACGGCAGGCGCTGCAGGAACTCGGCGAACGCCGCCTGCACGCGGGCGAAGTCGTTGCCGTAGTTCTCCAGGTGGTCTGCATCGATGTTGGTGATGATCGACATCAGCGGGTTCAGGCGCAGGAAGCTGCCATCGCTTTCGTCGGCCTCGGCCACCAGCCATTGCCCACCACCCAGCTTGGCGTTGGCGCCGGCGGCCAGCAGCTGGCCACCGATCACGAAGGTCGGGTCCAGGCCGCCTTCGCTCAGCACCGCGGCGGTGAGGCTGGTGGTGGTGGTCTTGCCATGGGTACCGGCCACCGCGATGCCACGGCGGAAGCGCATCAGCTCGGCCAGCATCGCCGCACGCGGCATGATCGGAATGCGCTGGCTGCGCGCTTCCATCAGTTCCGGGTTGTCTTCGCGGATGGCACTGGAGACCACCACGCAATCGGTGCCCAGCACGTTGGCCGCGGAGTGGCCGCGCATGATGCGCGCACCCAGGCTGGCCAGGCGACGGGTCGCCACGTTGTCGGCGTTGTCCGAGCCGGACACTTCATAGCCCAGCGTCAGCATCACTTCGGCGATGCCGCTCATGCCGGTGCCGCCGATGCCGACGAAATGCACGCGCGGGAACGCGCGCACCAGGTCGTTGGTGTCGTGCAGGCGACGGATCATGCGCAGCCTCGCGCAGGGCAGGCGCGGTGGCATGCCTTCTTCATACAGCTTCCTCGAGAATGATATCGGCGATGCGCTCGGCGGCATCGACCTTGGCCAGGGCACGCGCGGCTTGCGCCATCTGCATGCGGCGGGCGGGATTTTCGGACAGATCGCGCAGCAGTGCGGCAATGCCGTCGGCCAGCGTTCCGTCCTGCTTCAGCAAAACCGCCGCGCCGCGCTCGACCAGGTACTCCGCATTGCGGGTCTGGTGATCGTCGACGGCAGCGGGGAAAGGCACCAGCACGCTGCCGACACCCACCGCACACAGCTCGGCCAATGTCGAGGCGCCCGCGCGACACACCACCAGGTCCGCCCAGGCAAAGGCCTCGGCCATGTCGGCGATGAACGGCGTGATTTCTGCCTGCACGCCGGCCTTGGCATAGGCCTCGACCGCTTCGGCATGCATCTTCTCGCCGCTCTGGTGGCGCACCTGCACCGGAACCCCGGTACCCAGTGCGGCGATCGCCTGCGGCACGCCGGTGTTGAGTGCGCGCGCGCCCTGGCTGCCGCCCACCACCAGCACGCGCAGCGGGCCATGACGGTCGGCGAAGCGTTGTTCCGGCGGTGCGATGGCGGCGATTTCGGCGCGCACCGGGTTACCGACGAACTCCTCGCCCTTGGCGAAGGTGCCCGGGAAACCGGTCAGCAGCCGGCGTGCATAGCGCGACAGGATGCGGTTGGTCATGCCCGGCGCACGGTTCTGCTCATGCACCAGCAGCGGCAAGCCATGCAGGCGCGCGGCCATGCCACCCGGCCCGGACGCGAAGCCACCAAAGGCGACCACGGCACGCGGCTGGCGCTTGCGGATGATCATGCCGGCCGCGCGCAGCGCGCGCATCAGCCGCCACGGCGCGCCGAGCAGAGCCAGCTTGCCCTTGCCACGCAGGCCGGTGATGGCCAGCGTGTCGATCGGAATGTCGTGCTGCGGCACCAGGCGGGTTTCCATCGCACCGTCGGCGCCCATCCAGGTGACCGGCACGCCGCGCTCGCGCAGCACGCGGGCCACGGCGAGGCCGGGGAAGATGTGCCCGCCGGTGCCACCGGCGAGGATCATCACTGGACGTGCAGTGTGGGCGGCTGCGTTCATGACAGCCTCCCGAAGGTCGGTTCGACGCGCGACTGCAGGCGGCTGGTGCCGCGTGCAGCGTTCGGCGCAGCGGCCGCCGTCGGCTCGGCGCTCATCGGCACGCTGGCGGCCACCGGTGCGGCGGGCTCGTCCATCGGCTCGGCAGCGGCGTCTTCGGCGCCACCGATGCGCACGGCCTGGCGGCGCTCGGCGCGCTTGAGTTCATACGACACGCGCAGCAGCAGGCCCATCGCCACGCAGGTCATCAGCACCGACGAACCGCCGGAGGAGATCAGCGGCAGGGTCAGGCCCTTGGTCGGCAGGATGCCCAGGTTCACGCCGATCGAGACGAAGGTCTGCATGCTGATCCACAGGCCGATGCCGAAGGCGATGTAGCCGGAGAAGTGACGCTTCATTTCCACGCAGCGCATGCCCAGCCAGAACGTGCGGCCGACCAGCAGCGCGTACAGCGCCACGATCACGCAGGTGCCCAGGAAGCCGAACTCCTCTGCGGTGACCGAGAAGATGAAGTCGGTATGCGCTTCCGGCAGGTAGTACAGCTTCTGCACCGAGTTGCCCAGGCCGACGCCGGTCCACTCGCCACGGCCCACCGCCATCAGCGCGTTGGACAGCTGGTAGCCGTCGCCCTGCTGGTCGGCCCACGGGTCCAGGAAGGAGGTGATGCGGCGCATGCGGTACGGCTCGATGATCGCCAGCGCGCTCATCCCGACCAGGCCGATGATCACCGGCATCGACATGCGCGGCATGTTCACCCCGCCCAGCACCAGCATGCCGGCGGTGATCGCCAGCAGCAGGGTCGAGGAACCGAAGTCCGGCTGCAGCAGCAGCAGCACCACCAGCGCACCGGCCACGCCCAGCGGCTTGAGCATCGCCGGCCAGGTCGCGTTGACCTCGTCGCGGAAGCGCACCAGGTAGCTGGACAGCCACACGATGTAGAGCACCTTCACCGCTTCGACCGTCTGGAACTTGGAGATGCCCAGGTTGATCCAGCGGCGCGCGCCGTTGACGGTGCTGCCCAGGCCCGGCGTGAACACTGCCAGCAGCAGCACGAAGCAGCCCAGCAGCAGCATCTGGTTGTACTGCTCGATGGACTTCAGCTCGGTGCGGGCGGCGATGACCGCCAGCACGATACCGACCGCCAGGAAGATCAGGTGGCGGTTGAGGTAGTAGAACGGGCTGCTCATCAATGCGATCGAGCTGGACGCCACCATCACCACGCCGACACCGGTGAGCGCGATGATCGCGCCCAGCAGCCACTTGTCGTAGCTGCCTTCGATGGCTTCAAGGCGTGTTGCCTGGCGGGACAGGTCGTTCATCTCAGCGCACCTTCAACGTGGCCAGGCCGATCAGCACGAGCACGACGGAGATGATCCAGAAGCGCACGATCACGCGCGGCTCGGGCCAGCCCTTCAGTTCGAAATGGTGGTGGATCGGCGCCATGCGGAACACGCGCTTGCCGGTCAGCTTGAACGAGGCGACCTGGATCATCACCGACAGCGTTTCGATGACGAACACGCCGCCCATGATCACCAGCACCAGCTCCTGGCGGGTGATCACCGCGATCGTGCCCAGCACCGCGCCCAGCGCCAGCGCGCCGATGTCGCCCATGAACACCATGGCCGGATAGGTGTTGAACCACAGGAAGCCGAGGCCCGCACCGGCGATGGCCGCGCAGATGATGACCAGCTCGCCGGCGCCCGGGATCTGCGGTATCTGCAGGTAGTTGGCGAACACCACGTTGCCCGAGGCGTAGGCGAACACGCCCAGTGCGCAGGCCACCAGCACGGTCGGCATGATCGCCAGGCCGTCCAGGCCGTCGGTGAGGTTCACCGCATTGGAGAAGCCGACGATCCAGAAGTAGGCGATGGCCACGAAACCGATGCCGGCCAGCGGCAGCGCGATCGACTTGAACATCGGGATGTAGAAGGTCAGCGCTGCCGGCACGTCGGCCGTGTAGAACAGGAACAGGCCCGCGGCCAGGCCGAAGATCGACTGCAGCAGGTACTTCCAGCGCGACTTCAGGCCGTTCGGGTCGCGGCGGACGATCTTGATCCAGTCGTCATACCAGCCGATGGCGCCGAAGCACAGCATCACCGCCAGCACCAGCCACACGTAGCGGTTGCGCAGGTCGGCCCACATCAGCACCGACAGGGTGATGGTGAGCAGGATCAGCGAACCGCCCATGGTCGGCGTACCGGCCTTGGAGAAATGGGTCTGCGGACCGTCCTTGCGGATCGGCTGGCCGCCCTTGAACTGGGCAAGCTTGCGGATCATCGCCGGGCCGAGCCACAGCGACAGGAACAGGGCCGTCAGCGCGGCAAGGATGGCGCGGAACGTCTGGTAGTTGAACAGCCCGAACAGGCTCTCCAACTGCTGCAACCATCGAGCCAGTTCATACAACATGCGGGGATTCCTCTCCTTGCGCCAGCAGCGCTTTGACAATCGTGTCCATGGCGCTGCCACGGGAACCCTTGACCAGGCAGCGCACGCCAGCGTGCAGCTCGTCCTTCAGCGCCTGCGACAGCGCGTCATGGGTGGCGAAATGACGACCGCCGTCGCCGAAGGCGGCGGCAGCGACGGCGCTGAGCGGACCCAGCGCATACAGGCGCTTCAGGCCGGCGGCGCGTGCACGGATGCCGGCCTGCGCATGCAGCGCCTCGCCGTCCGGGCCCAGCTCGCGCATGTCGCCCAGCACCAGCCAGCCCTCTTCCGGCGCGGCGGCCAGGGCATCGATGGCCGCAGCCAGCGAACCCGGGTTGGCGTTGTAGCTGTCATCCACCAGCACCGCGCCATTGCGCAGCTGATGGGCGATCTGGCGACCCGGCACCGGCTGCGCTTCGGCCAGGCCGGCGGCAATCAGCGCCAGATCAACACCGGCGGCCAGCGCCAGGCTGGCAGCGGCCAGCGCATTGCTGACGTTGTGGCGACCCGGCAGGCCCAGCACCACGCGGGCTTCGCCGGTCGGTGCGACCAGGGTGAACTGGCTGCCCTGCGCGCCGGCGCGGATGTCGCGTGCGGTCACGTCCGCCGAGTGTTCCAGGCCATAGCGCAGCACACGGCTGCGCGCCGGCGTGCCGACGAAATGCTGTTCGAACCAGCGGCCGTAGGCATCGTCGACGTTGATCACCGCCACGCCATCGGCCGGCAGCGCGGCATAGATCGCGCCCTTGGTCACTGCCACGCCGAGCAGGCTGCCCATGCGTTCCAGGTGCGCCGGGGCGATGTTGTTGACCAGCGCATAGCGCGGGCGGGCGATGTCGGTCAGGTAGGCGATGTCGCCCGGCTTGCCCGCGCCCATCTCGTAGACGGCGTAGTCGGCATCTTCGGGAGCATCGATCACTGCCAGCGGCAGGCCGATCTCGTTGTTGCGGTTGCCCGGGTTGGCGTAGACCACCTTGTGCGCGTGCTGGGCCACCTGCTGCAGGATCGACAGCAGCAGGCTCTTCACGCTGGTCTTGCCATTGCTGCCGGTGATCGCGAACACCTCGGTATCGCGGTCGCGCTGCATGCCGGTGGCGATCTTCGCCAGCGCCAGTTCGCTGTCGGCCACCAGCACCTGCGGCAGTTCGATCGGCAGCAGGCGCTCGACCAGCAGCGCGCTGGCACCGCGCGCCTGCGCGTCGGCGGCAAAGTCATGGCCATCGAAACGCTCGCCGCGCAGCGCCACATACAGGCTGCCCGGGCCGAGGCTGCGGGTGTCATTGCTGACCGCATCGATGGCCACGTCGTCGCCGTGGATCTCGCCGCCGGCCCAGTGTGCGATCAGCGAAAGCAGGGTGCGCTTCATGCGGTGCCCTCCCCGGCCTGCGCGGCCAACACGCCAGCCTTGGCAGCCAACGCAGCGGCAGCCACTTCGGTGTCGTCGAAGTCATGGCGCACGCCGTTCACTTCCTGGTACGGCTCGTGGCCCTTGCCGGCGATCAGGATGATGTCGCCGGCACCGGCACGCTTCACCGCCAGGCCGATCGCACGCGCGCGGCTGCGCTGCACGGTCACGGCGGAGGCATCGGTGAAGCCGGCCAGGATGTCGGCCACGATCACGTCGCCATCTTCGCCACGCGGATTGTCGTCGGTGACGATGACCTGGTTGGCCAGGCGCTCGGCAATCGCCGCCATCTGCGGGCGCTTGCCGGTATCGCGCTCGCCACCGCAGCCGAACACGCAGAACAGCGCACCGTGCAGGTGGCCATGCAGGCTGTCCAGCGCCTGTTCCAACGCATCCGGGGTATGCGCGTAGTCGACCACCACGGTCGGCAGGCCGTCTTCGCCGCCCAGGCGGTTCATGCGGCCACGGATCGGCTGCAGCGCCGACAGCACCTCGGCAATGCGCGGCAGCGGCTGGCCCTGCGCGTGCAGGGTGCCGGCCACGGCCAGCAGGTTGTCCACGTTGAAGCGGCCCAGCAGCGGCGACTGCACCGCCGCGCGCTGGCCGTCGATGACCAGTTCGAAGGCAATGCCACGGCCGTCCAGCTGCAGCGCCTCGGCGCGCACGCTGGCGTCGGTGGCACCGCGCGAGCTCAGGCCGATCGGCTGCACGCCCGCCGGCAGGCCGGCGAACAGCTGGCGACCGAACGCGTCGTCAAGATTGATCACCGCGGCCTTCAGGCCCGGACGATGGAACAGCCGCGCCTTGGCCGCGCCGTAGCTGGCCATGTCGCCGTGGTAGTCCAGATGGTCGCGGGTGAGATTGGTGAACACCGCCACGTCATAGTGCACGGCATCCACGCGGCCCTGGTCCAGCGCGTGCGAGCTGACTTCCATCGCCACCGCGCGCGCACCGGCGTCGCGCAGCTGTGCCAGCAACGCATGCATCTGCAGCACCAGCGGCGTAGTGAAACCGGTCGGCTCAACTGCACCGTAAAGTCCGGCGCCCAACGTGCCGATACTGCCACTGGGCGTTCCGAGCAGGTGCCAGGCCTGGGCCAGCAGCTGCACGGTGGAAGTCTTGCCGTTGGTGCCGGTCACACCCACCATCGCCATCGCCCGCGACGGTGCGCCATGGAACTGGTCGGCCATCGCACCCATGCGCGCGCGCAGGCCCGGCACGGCGATCGCATCGTCCGGTGCCGGCAGTTCGGCCGGTGCCGGCGGTTCGAACAGGATGGCGCCGGCGCCGGCCGCACGGGCCTGCTCGACAAAGCCCAGGCCATGCGCGCCGAAACCGGCGATGGCGACGAAGGCATTGCCGGGGCGCACGGCGCGGCTGTCCAGCACCAGGCCGGTCAGAACGGGATCGTGGCCCGCCAGGGCCACATCCGGAAGCAACTGCGAAAGCAACATCGAAGGACTCATTGCGTGCCTCCCGTAGCGGGCGGCGTCTGGGCTTGCGCGCTGGGCAGCGCAGCATCGAATTCAGCGGCGGCATCCACCGGCAGCGCGGCTTCGGCCGGCGGCGCGGGCAGGATCGAGGCCGAGTGACCGACCTTGCCGGACTGCTGTGCGGCCAGCCACGACTGCAGGTCGTCCAGCGGCACGTCCATCAGGCGCAGGGTGCCTTCCATCACGTTGTGGTAGACCGGCGCCGACACCAGGCCGCCGTAGAACTTGCCGGCCTGCGGGTCGTTGATGACGATGACGGTGGCGAAGCGCGGGTTGGTGGCTGGCACCACGCCGGCGAACAGCGCGTTGTAATGGCCACGCTCGTAACCGCCGGGGCCGGCCTTGCGCGCGGTACCGGTCTTGCCGGCCACGCGGTAACCCAGCACCGCTGCCTGCTTGGCGCCGCCCTGGGTGACCACGGTTTCCATCATCGCCACCACCTGTTTGGCGACGTTCTCATCGATGATCTGCTGGCCTTCGTTGCGCTGGCCCTTGACGAAGGTCGGCGCGATCAACTTGCCGCCATTGGCCAACGCCGAATAGGCAGTAGCGATCTGCAGAGGGGTGACGTTCAGGCCGTAGCCGTAGGACATGGTGGTCTTGGTGGTGCCCGACCAGCGTGCCGGGCGCAGTACGACGCCGCCGGATTCACCCGGGAAGCCGCTGTGCGGCACCGAGCCGTAGCCGAAGCGACGCACGCCGTCGTAGAACACCTGGTCCGGCATCTTCGCCGCGACCTTGGCCGCGCCCACGTTCGAACTGCGGGTGATCACGCCGGTCACGTTCAGCACGCCGTTGTTGCGCGGCACGTCGCGGATGGTGAAGCGGCCCAGGGTCATGTAACCCGGGTTGGTATCGATGATGGTGTCCTTGGTCACCGCACCGGCCTGCAGCGCGGTGGCGATGGTCAACGGCTTCATCGTCGAACCCGGCTCGACCAGGTCGGTCACTGCACGGTTGCGGCGCGCATCGGGCAGCGCGCCGGTCAGCGAATTCGGGTTGTAGGTCGGCAGGTTGACCATGGCCAGGATCTCGCCGGTGGTCACGTCCATGATCACCATCGAACCGCCAGCCGCCTTGTTGGCCACCAGCGCGTTGCGCAGTTCCTTGAAGGCCAGGTACTGGATGCGGCGGTCGATGCTGAGGGTCAGGTCCTTGCCCGGCTCGGCGGCGCGCAGCAGATCGCTCTCGACCGTCTCGCCCTTGCGGTTGCGGATCACCCGCTTGGCGCCGGCCTTGCCGCGCAGCCATTCGTCGAACGCCAGTTCCAGGCCTTCCTGGCCGCGGTCGTCGATGTTGGTAAAGCCCAGCACATGCGCCATCGCCTCACCCTGCGGGTAGAAGCGGCGGAACTCGCGCTGCGCGGCCACGCCCGGAATCTTCAGCGCGACCACCTTCTCTGCCTCGTCCGGATTGATCCGGCGGCGCAGGTACATGAATTCCTTGTCCGACTTCTGCGACAGGCGGCTGCTCAGCTCATCCACCGACATGCCGACCGCCTGGGCCAGCTCGGGAATCCGCTCGGGCGAACGCAGCAGGTCCTGCGGGTTGACCCAGATCGAGGCGACCGGGGTCGACACCGCCAGTGGCTCGCCGTTGCGGTCGGTGATCATGCCGCGCGAGGTCTTGATCGGCAGCTCGCGCAGGTAGCGGGCCTCGCCCTGGCGCTGGTAGAAGTCGCTGTTGATGATCTGCACGTAGGCCGCGCGGCCGACCAGCGACACCGAACACAGGCCGAGCGCCAACGCCACCCAGCGCAGGCGCTGGCGCAGGTTGAAGGCGTTGCGCGGGCGGTTGCGGCCGGCCTTGCTCATGGGCGCACCACCACGATGTCGGCGGCCTCGGGGAACTTCATGCCGAGCTTCTCGCGGGCGATGCGATCGACACGGTTGGCTTCGGCCAGCGTTGCCTGTTCCAGCTGCAGGCGGCCGAATTCCAGATTGATGTCATCGCGCTTGCGCTCAGCGCGCGACAGCTCGATGAACGTCTGCCGGTGACGGTGACGCACGAACACGACGCCGATCGCCGAGGCCACGGTCGAGGCCAACAGGATGATCAGCAGCAGCCGGCTCATGCATCGGCCTCCCGCTTCTGGGCCACACGCAGCACGGCGCTGCGGGCGCGCGGGTTGGCAGCCAGCTCTTCGTCGGTGGCCTTGATGGCACCGCCGATCAGGTCCAGCGTCGGCACGAACACCTCCGCCTCGGGCAGGCGGCGGTTGGCCGGCGGGGCCTTGGCCAGGCGGTTCATGTACTGCTTGACGATGCGGTCTTCCAGCGAGTGGAAGCTGATGATCGCCAGGCGGCCACCGGGCTTGAGCCGTTCCACGGCCGCATCGAGGCCGGCTTCCAGATCGGCCAGCTCGCGGTTGATGTGGATGCGGATGGCCTGGAAGCTGCGCGTGGCCGGGTGGATCCGGCTCTTATCGGATCCCGACTTGCTGCGCGGCATCACCGAGCTAATCAGCTCGGCCAGCTCGGCGGTACGGGAGAACGGCTGCTTCTCGCGGCGGGCCACGATGGCGCGCGCGATACGGCGGCTCTGGCGCTCTTCGCCATAGGTCCACAGCACATCGGCAATCTCGCGCTCTTCAACGCGGTTGATCCACTGTGCGGCGCTTTCACCGTTGTCCGGATCCATGCGCATGTCCAGCGGGCCGTCCTTGCCGAAGCTGAAGCCTCGTTCGGCCACGTCCAGCTGCGGCGACGACACGCCCAGGTCGAACAGGACGCCGTCCAGGCCTTCAGCCGTCGCATCCCACTGCAGCAGCTGGGCGAAGCTGCCACGGAAGATGGACACGCGCGGGTCCGGCGCGAAATCGCGCTCGGCTACGGCGATGGCTTCCGGATCCTTGTCCATGACCAGCAGGCGCCCCTCGGGACCGAGCTGGGTGAGCACGCCACGTGCATGACCGCCACGACCGAACGTGCCATCCAGATAACGTCCGTTTTCGATCACCCTCAGGCCTTCAAGGACCTGGGTGTACAGGACCGGCAGGTGCACCGCCGGCGACTGCGACACCGGAAGGTGACCGGCCTGCGCTTCTGGGCGCATCCGGGCACCCCGGCTCACAACTTCAGGTCGAGCAACCCATCACCCAGATCCTCGTCAGACAACGTCTGCTGGATCAGGGCCCGATGCGCCTGCTCGCTCCACAATTCGAACTTGTCGCCCATACCGAGCAATACCGCCTTCTTCTCAATGCCCACCGCACCGCGGTGGCTGGCGGGGATGCTGATGCGACCGTTGCCGTCCAGCTCCAGATGGGCGGCCGAGCCGACCAGCTTCTGCTGCAACAGGCGCACGACGCGCTGGGTGTTGGGCTTGGACATCACGTCGTCGCGGACCCGCTCCCATTCCGACTCTGCATACAGCCACAGGCAGCCGGCTTCGAACGGGTTGTAGGTCAGCACGAGACGGTTGTTGCTGGCGCGCGCGACGAGGTCGCGGTAAGCGGTGGGAACCGCCATGCGCCCTTTATCGTCAACTGTGATGGCCGTCTCGCCCTGGAACACGACGCGTGCACCTATCCTTCGCCCGGTGAAACATTGAACCACGAAAACCCACAAAACACCCGGATTTCCCTCTGATGCCCACCTTAGCAGCGGCCCGAGGGTTGTCAACAACTTTTCCGCAGGGAAATCGCCAGCTGCATCAATGGCTTGCAACAACCTTTAGAGAATTGTTCAAGGCTTATCCACAAGTTGCTGATCCGTCTCAATTTTTGAGATTGAACGGAAGTTCAGGGGCGTGGAGAGGGCGTGAAACATCCGCCGCGCATTCATCCAGAACGCGCCGGAAACGGCGCCGGACTGCGCAAACCGTGCACAATGAGGCCATGTGCCTACTCGCTCTTGGCTGGATGCACCACCCGCGCTGGCGGCTGGTGATGACCGGCAACCGTGATGAGTTCCACGCCCGCCCGACGGCGGCGCTGGCCCCCTGGCAAGATGAGACCTCCGTCATCGGGGGGCGCGACCTGCGCTCCGGCGGTGGCTGGGCCGGCGTCGGTGCCACGGGCCGGATGGCGGTGGTCACCAATGTGCGTGATCCGCTGGCCGCGCAGACCGGCCCTTCACGGGGCGCGCTGGTCGCCGACTTCCTGCGCGGCCGCGACCCCGCCGCCGTGCATATCGACCGGTTGGCGACCGTGGCCGGCGCCTACGCCCCGTTCAACCTCCTGCTGGCCGATAGCGACAGCCTTGAGTACCTGGGCAACCATCCCGCCGAACGGCAGACCCTCGGCCCGGGCGTGCACGGCATGTCCAACGGCGCGCTGGACGCGCCCTGGCCGAAGACCCGGCGGCTGATGGCCGCGCTTGAAGCCTGGTTGAAGGAAGACGGGGTCAGATCCCTTTCGCAAGGCGAAAGGGATCTGACCCCAGACCTGACCCCGCTCTGGGCCGCCCTGGCTGACGAACACCGCCCCGCCGACAGCGACCTGCCCGACACCGGCATCGGCCTGGAGCGCGAACGCTGGCTGAGCCCGGCCTTCATCCGCGGCGACGACTACGGCACCCGTGCCAGCACCGTGCTGCTGATCGACGCCGATGGCCACGGCGAGATCCACGAGCGCCGCTTCGGCCCGCAGGGTGTACCCAGCGGACAGAGCCACGTCATTTTCTGACCCGGTCGTGCCGGCCGCTGGCCGGCAACCTCTGGATCTTCGGATGCGCCATGAAGCGGCCGGCCGGCGGTCGGCACTACCGGGCGTCGCGTTGTCGTGATCCACGCGACGGTAGTCGTCATCGCACCGGGCGCGAAACGTCATTCAGCTTCCAACCGTAACCGCGATCCGCCCGTACCACAGGGGCTCCGGCATCACCGTCCGCCCACTGTGTCCTTTTCGCATCCGGCACTGTGTCTATAAATGTCGCCCGCAACCTTCCAGGGTGGTCATGCCCGGCGCCATGCCGCGCGATCCACACCCACAAGGAGGCCCCATGCGCCGCATCCTCATCCTGCTTGCCACCCATCTGCTCACCCTCGGCCTTGGCTTCGGCCTGGGCGTCTATCTGCTGCCGATCCTGATCGCCCCCGATGACCCGCCGGTCGCGCAGGTGCAGGCCGCCATGACTGATGCCACCTACCGCACCACCTTCCGTCGCGACCTCAAGGGCAGCGATGCGGTGCACTGGGCCGAAGGCAAGGTCAGCGTCAGCCCGCGCCAGGTCGCCTTCGACGGCAAGATGGGCCCGGGCCCCGACTACAAGGTCTATCTGGTCCGCGACTTCGTCGACAACAAAGCCGATTTCCTGAAGATCAAGGCACAGGCGCAGCGCATTGGTGAAGTGAAGACCTTCAACCGTTTCCTGGTGGATGTGCCCGACACCGTGGACGTGGACGACTACACCACGGTGGTGGTGTGGTGCGAGCGCTTCTCGCAGTTCATCTCCGCAGGGCAGTACCGTACGCCGGGCTGACCGAGGCATGGGGTCGGATCCCTTTCCTCCGGAAAGGGATCCGACCCCGCAATCACGAAGCTGCCGGCCAGCGGCCGGCACTACCGATGCGCGGTTCACGCATATAGAAGAAGGAGGCGGAGCCGGCCGATAAGCCGGGTTCTGTCGTGGACAGTCATTCCTCTAGGCGTTACGTCACCGCAACGCTCAAGCAACCTACCCGGATCCAACGCGGGCCGCGCCAAAGGATCCCTATTTGGTCTTGCTCCAGGTGGGGTTTGCCGTGCCGGTCTGTTGCCAGACTCGCGGTGCGCTCTTACCGCACCATTTCACCCTTACCGGCCTTCCGAAGAAGACGTAGGCGGTATCTTTCTGTTGCACTTTCCGTCGGCTTGCGCCGCCCAGGCGTTACCTGGCACCTTGCCCTATGGAGCCCGGACTTTCCTCGGCACCCCCGAAGGGATGACGCGACTGTCTGGCCGGCTCCGCCAGCGCATATTCTAGCCTACGCACGCCCTTCCTGCCGTGCTGATCGCGGCGTCGGGTTCATCCATCCACGCATGGCGTGGATCTACCAATTCCGCTGCCCTGGTGGGTGCGGATTCCGCTTTGGTGGGTGCGGACCTCGGTCCGCACGATCCATCAACTGCCGTACAACGCCTTGCGCGGTGCGCCAGTCAGCTCGGCAGCCAGCTTGGCGGCAGTCGACGGCGGCAGATGCTCGCTCAGCTTGGCATAGACGCGGCGGCCATGCGCCAGTTGCGCTTCTTCGTCATCACCCGCGCCCTGCACCATCACCACGAACTCGCCCTTGCGCTGGTTCTCGTCGGCTTCCACCTTCGCCAGCAGACCGGCCAGGTCACCATCAAGCACGGTCTCGAACAGCTTGGTCAGCTCGCGGGCCAGCACCGCCGGTCGTTCGCCGCCGAAGATTGCCGCCATGTCGGCCAGCGACTCGGCAATGCGGTGCGAGGATTCATAGAACACCATCGTGCGCACTTCGCCGGCCAATGCCTGCAAGCGGTCGCGGCGGCCGCTGGCCTTGGCCGGCAGGAAGCCCTCGAAGCTGAAGCGGTCGCTGGGCAGGCCGGCCACGCTCAGCGCGGCGATGGCGGCACAGGCACCGGGAATCGGGCTGACCTTGATGCCGGCCGCGCGCGCGGCACGCACCAGCCGGAAACCAGGATCGCTGACCAGCGGGGTGCCGGCATCGCTGACCAGCGCCAGCGATTCGCCAGCCTGCAGGCGCGAGACCAGGCGCTGTGACAGCGCCTCCTCATTGTGTTCGTGCAGGGCCACCAGCGGCTGCTGGATGCCGAAATGGGACAGCAGCTGGCCACTGCGGCGGGTGTCTTCGGCACAGATGGCCGCCACCGAACGCAGCACCTCCTGCGCGCGCGGGCTCAGATCGGCCAGGTTGCCGATCGGGGTGGCGACGACGTACAGGGTTGGCACACTCATTTCAGCGGTACTCACGGGGCAAGGGTAGAATCGTAGCGTGTACCCGGCCAAGGCCGCTGCCCTCATCGCATGGACCCGATCATGAACAAGCCCGCCGCACGGATCTCCGCCCTGTCGTTGTCGCTGATGCTGCTGGCCGGCTGTGCCACCACCAGCCTGACCAGCACGCCCGATTCGCCGGCCCAGAGCCAGGCGCTGGCGCTGATCGAACAGGGCAAGCCGCGCGACGCCGCACTGCAGCTGGAAGGCCTGGCCGCCACCCTGCGCGGCGGTGCCCGCAGCAATGCGCTGGCCGATGCCGCCTGGGCCTGGCACCTGGCCGGTGACAGTGCGCGCGCACGCAGCCTGCTGGGCCAGCTCACCGCCCGCCAGCTGTCCGGTGCCAGCCTGCAGCGCTACCAGCTGACCGGCGCCGAGCTGGCGCTGGCCGACAAGCAGCCGGCGCAGGCACTGGCACTGCTGAAGGACCATGCCGACAGTGTTGCTGCCAGCCTGCGCACACGCTGGCTGCTGGCCCGCGCCCAGGCCCTGCAGGCCACTGGCGATGCCTTCGGCGCCGCCAACGAGCGGGCCCGCGCCCATGCCGGCCTGACCGGCAGCGCGCGCAGTGAAAACCAGGCTGCAATCTCCGGCCTGCTCGGCACCCTTGACGATGCCAGCCTGCGCAGCCGTGCCGCCGCATTGCCGGCCAACGATCCGCTGTACAACTTCGCCGGCCGTGCGCTGATCGCCCGCGGCCTGCCGCTGCCGCGCCCGTTCGACCGCGATGGCGCAGCCCAGTTCGACACCAGCAAGCGACCGCCGGCGATGAGCGACGGCTACCGACCGCCGGCCAAGCTGGCCGTGCTGCTGCCACTCAGCGGCCGCCTGGCCACCGCCGCGCAGCCGGTCCGTGACGGCCTGCTGGCCGCGTACTACGGCGAGACCCGCCGTCGCCCGGAGATCAACTTCATCGACACCGCCGGCACCCCGGCCGGTGCCCTCGCCGCCTACGACAAGGCCGTCGCCTCCGGTGCCGACTTCGTGGTCGGCCCGCTGGGCCGCGACGAAGTGGACGCCGTGTACGGCCGCCAGCAGCTGCAGGTACCGGTGCTGGCGCTGAACCGCGGCAAGGATGCACCGCCGGCCGGCAGCGCCGGTTTCTCACTGGCACCGGAAGACGACGGCATCGTCGCCGCCGAGTACCTGCGTGGACGCGAACGCAACCGCGCACTGGTGATCAGCAGCAATGACGACACCGGCCGCCGTTCCGCTGCCGCCTTCGCCCAGCGCTTCGCGCAGCGCGGCGGCCAGGTCGCGGCCACCTTCAACGTCAGCGATGCCGTGGGCGATGTCGGCGCGCAGGTGCGCAATGCCGGCCAGGTCGATGCCGTGTTCCTCGCCGTGCGCGCCCCGCAGGCGCGACTGCTGGCGCCGCAGCTGGCGCTGGCTGGTGCCGGTGGTGCCACCCGCGTCGGTACCTCGCAGCTGACCGTCGGCAGCGGCAAGGTGGAAGAAGACGTGGCCCTGGACGGCATCGTCTACCCGAACGAAGCCTGGAACGTGCGCAGCGTGTCCGGCCTGCCGTCGGCCAGCCAGGTGGCCAGCACCCTGCCCAGCGCTCGCGGTGCGGCCGGCCGCCTGTTCGCCTTCGGCGCCGATGCCTGGAAGATCACCGCCTACCTGGACAAGCTGTCCAACGAAGGCGGCCTGGACGGTGCCACCGGCACCCTGTTCCTGGACAGCAACGGCAACATCCTGCGCCAGCCGGCGTGGTCCACCTTCAATGGCGGCCGGCCGATGCCGATCGTCGGTGGTCGCTGAGCGCAGCCAACGTGGCTCGGCGGTGGAAGCCGCCGCCGAGCAGCACCTGCAACAGGCCGGACTGCAGCCGCATGCGCGCAACGTGCGTTACCGCGGCGGTGAACTGGACCTGGTGATGGACGATGCCGGCACCGTGGTGTTCGTGGAAGTGCGCTATCGCGCGCGCTCCGATTTCGGTGGCGGCGCCGCCTCGGTCGATGCCCGCAAGTGCCGGCGCCTGGCGCATGCCGCGCAGCTGTTCCTGCAGGACAACCCGACGCTGGCCAATGCACCCTGCCGTTTTGATGTGGTCGACGCCACGGGCGAGCCGCCGCAGCTGCGGTGGCTGCGTGATGCGTTCCGGCTGGATGACTGCTGATGGTTTCCGTCCGCTCTGGTAGAGGCCGACCTTGGTCGGCGCTTCTGTGCCAACCAAGGTTGGCACCTACCAGAGCGCAGCCTGGCCGGCACGACCACGGTGCGTGACTGATGCCGTCGATCATCACCCATGCCGCTGTGCCGTTGGCGCTCTGGTGCGCCGCTGATCGTGGCCGCATCCCACCACGCCTGCTTGCTGCCGGTGTGATCGCTGCGATGCTGCCCGATGCCGACGTGCTGGCCTTTGCCCTGCACATTCCCTACGCCGATGCCTTCGGCCATCGCGGCGCCAGTCATTCGTTGCTGTTTGCCTGCGTGCTGGCGGCGGTGGCCGCGGTGTTGGCGTTCTTTGGTAGCCGCCGACCTTGGTCGACACACCGCAGTTCCGGTAGTCGCCGACCTTGGTCGGCGGTTCTGTGCCAACCAAGGTTGGCACCTACCAAGGCAGGGTCAACGGTGGCATCGACCCTACAAACGGCGGTGTTCGTCTTCGTCTGCGCCGCCAGCCATCCGTTGCTGGATGCGATGACCTCCGGCGGCCTCGGTGTCGCCCTGGCCTGGCCATGGAGTGAGCAGCGCTTCTTCGCACCGTGGCGACCCATCCGCGTTTCTCCGTTCGCGCCACAGTTCTTCAGCGCGCGCGGCGTGTCCACCCTGCTCTCTGAACTGCGCTGGGTGTGGCTGCCGCTGGCTACCGCCGTTGTTGCCTGGAAACTGATCCAACCCGCTCCTGCTGCCCCACGAGACCTGTCATGAGTACTGCCCTGCCCGCCCCCCTGGTTGCCGAACTGTCTGCCCTGCTGGGCGCGGAGGGCTGGCGCATGGATGACAACACGCTGGAGGCGAACGCCCAGGACAACTCATGGCGCCACCAGCGCCCGGCGGCGGTGGCGCTGCCAGCCGACATCGAACAGGTACAGGCGCTGGTGCGTGCCTGCCGCGCGCATGGCGTGGCACTGGTCGCACGTGGCGCTGGTACCGGCACCACCGGCGCGGCGGTGCCGCTGCCCGGCAGTATCGTGCTGTCGTTCACCCGCATGGACCGCATCGTCGAGATCCGCGCCGGTGACCGTTGCGCGGTCGTGCAACCCGGCGTGCTCAACGGCACCCTGCAGCAGGCGC
The DNA here is from genome assembly GCF_029842145.1 of Stenotrophomonas sp. GD03794. NCBI lineage: Bacteria > Pseudomonadati > Pseudomonadota > Gammaproteobacteria > Lysobacterales > Lysobacteraceae > Stenotrophomonas > Stenotrophomonas sp. GD03794. The sequence continues at coordinate 8,681 of NZ_JAOCFV010000018.1, read as the reverse complement.
TGGCCCCGCATGGCCTGTTCTGGGCACCAGACCCTTCCAGCGCCGAGATCTGCAGCATCGGTGGCAATCTTGCCTGCAATGCCGGTGGCCCGCGCGCAGTGAAGTACGGCACCAGCCGCGATAACGTGCTGGGGCTGGTGGCGGTGACCGGCACCGGTGACGTGATCCGCTGCGGTGGCGCCTACACCAAGGACGCCACCGGCTACGACCTCACCCACCTGCTGGTGGGCAGCGAAGGTACGCTGGCATTGATCGTGGAAGCCACGCTCAAACTGACCCCGTTGCCGGTCAGCCAGGCCGGGCTGCGCGTGCTGTACCGCGATGCCGATGCCGCCGCGGCCGCCGTATCGCGATTGATGTCGCAACCGGCGGTACCGACCCGCCTGGAGTTCATGGATGCGCGCAGCCTGGAGTTGCTGCGGCTGAATGGTGCCGACGTACCGGAGGCCGGCGCGATGCTGCTGGTCGAAGCCGATGGTGACCACGACACCCTGCCCTACCTGCTGCAGGCACTGGCCAGCGCTGCCGAGGGTGACGGCATGATCGAACTGGACGTGGCGATGGAAGGCCGTGCACGCGACCAGCTGTGGGCCGCACGCAAGGCGCTGTCGCCCGCGCTGCGCAGCGTTGCACCGGGCAAGATCAATGAGGATGTGGTGGTCCCGGTGTCGCGCATTCCGGAACTGGTGGCCGGCGTGCAGGCATTGGCGCGTGACTACACGCTGACCATCGTCACCTTCGGCCATGCCGGCAACGGCAACCTGCACGTCAACATCCTCTATCACCCGGACGATGCCGACGAGAACGCACGCGCGCATGCCGCGCTGCCGAAGATCTTCGAGCTGACGCTGGCGCTGGGTGGCACGCTGTCCGGCGAACACGGGATTGGCCTGGCCAAGCGCGATTTCATGGCGCAGGCGTTCACTGCGGAAACGCTGGCGACGATGCGCGCAATCAAGGCCGCACTGGACCCGGACGGCATCCTCAACCCCGGCAAGGTGCTGCCGCCGGCATAGACCGCGCACCTACCTGTAGAGCCGAGCCATGCTCGGCTCACCGCGCGAAGCGCGGGCTTCCTGCCTGCGGAACGCAGAGCAGCCGAGCGCGGGCTCGGCTCTACACCGGCTTGTCGCTCGCGATATCGACCAAGGTCTGCCGGAAGCTGGGCAGCAGCACGCGGTTGCCATGCCCGCTCAGGTGATCGTTGTCGAAGAACAGCGGCTCACCCTCTTCCACCGCCGAACAGGCCTGCGGTCCGCACAGCAGCGGCAACGGGTCCCACACAGTCAACGCCGGATAGCGCGCCGCCAGCTCAGCCAGCAACACCATCTGCGGCGCACGCAGCCTTTCCAGATCGGCACGCGGCATGCTCAGGCCACCGGCACAGGCAGGATTGCGGCGGTTGAACCAATCCGAGCACCGGTACGCACCGGCCTTGAACAACGGCAGCGGTGCATCCACAACCACGTGCACGCCCAGCTTCTGCAAACGCCCAAGAACACGATCGGCTTCATCGCGTGCGGCCTGCGCGTGGGCCGGCGTGCGCTCGTCCAGCAGCTGTTGATAGATCTGCTGTGCATCCTGGCGCTGCCAATCGAACCCACGCAGCTCCGGCATACGCAGGGCCGCCAGCAACACGATGTCGCCCGGACGCGCCTCGTGCTCGATGTTCGACAGCGCGTCTTCAATGAAGTCCTGGCAATCGACCGGGCTCGCCCGCAACAGATTGACGAAGCTGCAGCCGCCGCGATCCTGCTGGCGCACCTCCATGCCGGTCTGCCGCGCCACCATGCTGGTCATGGTGCGGTAGGCCGCTGCATGCGAGTCGCCCACTACGAACAGGCGCCGCCCTTCAAGCGCCGGCGCACTCACCGGTTCCAGCGGCCGCCAAGCGGGATAGCGGCGCGCCTGCCATGCATAGCCATCGCGGGTAACGCTGAGCGAGATCTGCTCGTGGTATTCCACCGTAGCCCACGCTCCTGCGCCGCATAGCGCCACCACTGGCAGCGCCATCGCCAGCACCTTGGCCGGCGCCAGGCGCAGCAGCGGTACGGCGCTGCGCAGCGGACGTTCGATGAAGTGATAAGACCCGGCGGATATCGCCAGCAGCAGCACCGGATACAGCCACAGCGCGGCGCCGTGCAGGCCGTAGGTCCAGCGCAGCAGCACCAGCAACGGCCAGTGCCACAGGTACAGCGAATAGGACAGCCGGCCCAGATACGCCAGCGGCGCGCACCCCAATGCGTGGCCGATGCGCGATGTCCCCGGCACCGACACACTCGCCAGCAGCATCAACGTGCCAGCCACGGTAGCCAGTACACCCGGCACCGGCATCGCCAGCTGAGGTGCGATCACCACGCCCGCGGCCAGCAGCGCCAGACCGGCCACGGCAACCGCATCCCCTTTCTGGCGCGGCGTACGCGTACGCATCCACTTGTACAGCAGCGCGCCCGCGGCCAGCTCCCAGAACCGCGCCGGCAGCAGATAGAACGCCTCCGCCGGTGCCGTCTGTGCCTGCCGGGCCGCCCACGCCAACGACAGCACGGTGAGCACCGGCAACAACCAACGCGACCACGGCCAGCGCTCACGCCCGCGCAGCCAGACGAAGAACAGCAGCGGGAAGAGCAGATAGAACTGCTCCTCCACGCCCAGCGTCCACGTGTGCAGGAACGGGTTGAGTTCCGCGCCGGGCGAGAAGTAGTCGTCCTGCTGGCCAGCCAGCACGATGTTGCTGAAGCCGACCAGCGCGGCCCAGCCGGTCTGGTCGAACTGCTCGTTGCGCCACGCGCGGGGAATGAACAACGCCGACAGCACGAAGGTGGCCATCAGCATCACCAGCAATGCCGGCAACAGGCGCAGCACGCGGCGGCGGTAGAAGTCGAGCAGCATCGCGCCCAGCGACGCATGGGTGCGCGAGGCCAGCGACTGGCTGATCACGAAGCCGGACACCACGAAGAACAGGTCAACGCCGGTGAAGCCACCGGGCAGCCACGTTGCGTTGGTGTGGAAGACGACGACGGCCAGCACCGCCAATGCACGCAGGCCATCGATGGCGGCGTTGTGGGAACGTTCGGGCGCGGACATGTGGGATGCGGAAGTGAGCGATCCGGCAGCATCACCAGCCACCCCGCAGTCATTCAATGGACGATCGCGACAGAGCAGGTATGTGTTTAGGTTCGATCCAGCCTGTGAGCCAGAGTAGAGCCGAGCCATGCTCGGCTGCTCTTCGTGCAGATCGCGATGAGCCGAGCGTGGGCTCGGCGCTCCGTGCGTTTCAGGCCGTGCTCTGTTGTCTGGGGCCTGATTCCAGGTTCGCTCGAGCTCTCCCGAGCCTGCAATTGATCCCTCACCCCATGAGATTCGGGTCCGTCACCGGCAACAGGTCATAACTGGCCAGATCCATCTCAACGCGGTGAACCTTGTCTACCTGCGCGTCGTCGCAAGGATCGAAAACACCCGGCACCGAAACGATCACCGTGCCCAAGCCATCGACCGGGTGCACAGCGTGCGCATCGCGCAACTGCGGGTGCGTTATCTGCACGGGGACGAAGCCCATCCAGCCAAAGAACTGCCGGTGTTGGTATAGGCGCCGGTTGATCTGGTAATAAATCAACTCACTTCCAGGCGTTCTAGCTTTGACATCTGTACAGGCAAAGTCGGGCTGGATTGCCTTCACCGACTCGATCATCGCGTTGAGCATGACCGGGGAAATTGTCTCGCCAAACGGGGCGATCCCTTTCACGCTCAGGCTATTGCGCCCCGTTGTTGGGTTCAAGTCGAGCACGACCACCCCCGGCCTGCGCCAATCCCGATCATTGTCAACGTTGGCCAGCATCAGGGAAGCTCCAAGCTCTTCATAGTCGCCGTACCGTTCTCGACTCCTTTCAATGCCTAACTTCATTGAGGCAAGCAAAGCACCCGCATCTTCCAGCGATACGTACCTGTCCTTGGGCCCCCTGGGCAGCGCATACCAACGCTTCATCAACGGGTGCATCCGCGCCAAGCTTTGGGTGAGCCCCACTGCCTTGCTCAACACCTCTTCAGGCGTGCGGGAAACAGGCCTTGTCCATAGATTGGTTTGAGCGCCAAGGATCATGCATTTGCTCCAGGAAATGGCTCGTATCTGCAGATAAGAGGGTCGAGGTAATTCATCGCTATCGCTGCGGCCATTGCCCGCGGTTGCATGAAGCACCATAAGAGTTTGGCTGGCGCACCACCAATCGCAATCGCGGCGCGCTGCCTAGCCATCTGTTCACTCCATGCACCAAACACACCATGCCGGACGAACCCATACTTTTCGTCGCCATCTTCATCAATGAAATGGTCATATCTCCCCTTCGCCTCCACTACCGTGCATTCCCGCAACCAGAACCCATCAAACTCGCAGGCGTTGAAATGCCATTCCTGCACGGTGCGTGAGAACCCATCACGGTTGAGATAGTCGAATAGGGTATCCACCGAGAACAACCGCCGCGCGGGATCCGTCTTGTCAGCAACCAGGAAGCCAAAACGCAGCGGTGCCGAGCGCAGATTGGCGATATAGAGCTGGTACTCGTAGTTGACCAGATTGCGTTGGGTGACATAGCGCGGCGTGAGGGGTGGACCCATGAAGCCCTGCTTCAGCAGGCACTCGTTGCATGCGGTCTCGTCGGGCATTTCCGAACAATCCACTTCCCGAGCCTTGCTCTGCGGCTCGGTACGCGCCTCGGGTTTGGCTTCGCCGCGCACCCGTTGATGGATGCCGTCCACCACATCGCGAATGCCATCCATCACGTCAGCGGTGGTCGGCCCACCGTATGGATCCACCGGATGGCCATCTCCATCCACGCCACCGGCGCCACCTCCAACGCCGGGCCCAAGCCAGGGCCGGGGTCCGATGATTCTGGTGCCCATGTGCAGCTCCTTGCTGTTCTGCCAGATTCAAAAGCAAATCCGCCGCTGGCCGCTTGGAGTTCTTTCATTCGGCGTACCAGGTACATCGCGTCTGGGCGGCAAGCGACGGGTATGGCCGAACGTATCAACGCCCCCCTGCCGCGTGCACTCTCATGCAGCATGCACTGTGCGCCTGGCTCTGCAGCGACACGCGCATGCGCAGGTGGCGCAAGCCCTGGCCTCTTCACGACGTGTGGCCAGGGTACGCCGACCGCTATTACCCACCTAAGCAGATTGCGACAGATCGCGCGCTGACAGACGGCTGCGAGCGCTGGCGCTTTCCTGGCCCGATAGGGGCGATAGGGGATTGCCTACTGGGCCTTGGCGGGGCATGCAGTTGCGCGCGAAGCGTAGCCGAGCGTGGGCTCGGCTCTACAGGAATGTCGCGATTGCCACGCTGAGGCGCGCGCCACGCGTCTGCAACACTTTCCAGCTTTCCAACAATTCTCATTGGCAGCATTGGCGCTTCATGCAAATCATGTAGCGCCACCGACAACGGGTGGCACGGGCTTCCAATCCCGTTAGGTTGATGTGTTGGTTACGCTTGCCTGCCGGCGTCGCTCTTTCCTTGTTGAGTGGCGTCGGCAGGCATTCTGTCCGCGCTTACATGGCGGGCGGTGCGTGGGGGCCTCGCGCCCGCCGGCGCTTCTACATCGACCTCCGGTATTGGAACCACGCACCGTCCGCCACCCTCGCTGTTAAGCGGGGTGGCTTCTTCGTCGCCAGCACAAGGAAGCCACCATGACTGCCACACACTACCCGTACCTGTTCGCCACCCTCGGCGAGGCTGCCAACGATCTGCCCGAAGCCATCGCCCGCGCACTGGAAACCACACTCAGCGCTGCGCACGGCAGCGGCGCGCCCTCCAGCACCGCACTGTTGGCATGCCTGCAGCGCATCCGCCAGGTCGAGGCCGCCGACGGCCAGCCCTGGCCAGAGAAGGACCGTACATCGGGACACCGCATGGCCATGGCGCGTGCCAACCGCGCCAATGCCGGGCTGACCGTGCTGCTGGAACTGCTGCACGCGACCGAACGCGTGCGCGTGGATGGCGCTGATGACCAGCAGGTGGGTGACGACGTGCGCGAGGGATTGCTGCTGGCCTGTCGTGGCCTGGCCGAGTATGTGGATGTGCAGTTGCACGCGGCGTAGCGCCGGGCGATGCCGGTGCACCTCCACCTGGGTAGGTGTCGACCTTGGTCGACACACTCGTGCCAACCAAGGTTGGCACCCACCAGAGCAATGCCGATGCGCCCCTGCTTCGGTAGGTGTCGACCTTGGTCGACACACTCGTGCCAACCAAGGTTGGCACCCACCAGGGCAATGCCGATGCGCCCCTGCTTCGGTAGGTGCCGACCTTGGTCGACGCGTTCGTGCCAACCAAGGTTGGCAGCTACCAGAGCAATGCCGATGCGCCCCCGCTTTGGTAGGTGTCGACCTTGGTCGACACACTCGTGCCAACCAAGGTTGGCACCCACCAGAGCAGTACCGATGCGCCCCTGCTTCGGTAGGTGTCGACCTTGGTCGACACACTCGTGCCAACCAAGGTTGGCACCCACCAGGGCAGTACCGCTGCGCCCCTGCTTCGGTAGGTGTCGACCTTGGTCGACACACTCGTGCCAACCAAGGTTGGCACCCACCAGGGCAGTACCGCTGCGGCTACGCGAAGTGCTGGTAACCGCCGTCGGCGGCTTCGCCATCCACGTGCACGCCCTGCCCTTCGGCGATGCGGCCGATTCGGGTGAGCGGCACGTCCAGCGATTCGGCCAGGTAGTGCAGCGCATCGCGCTGGTCGGCGGCGGCGGTGAAGCACAGCTCGTAGTCGTCACCACCGCGCAGTGCGCAGTCGCGCGCGCCATCGCGGCCGAGCAGTTCACGCAGCGCGTGCGAGATCGGAAGCGAATCGGCATCCACATGCGCGGCCACGTTGCTGCGCGTGGCGATGTGACCCAGATCGGCCAGCAGGCCATCGGATACATCCACTGCCGCGTGCGCGAACGCACGCAGGCGCAGGCCCAGGGTCACACGCGGCGTCGGCCGCAGCAGACGCAGGCGCAGGCTTTCGTAGTCGGCCAGCAGCGTGGCGGTGGCGATGCTCAGCGCAGCTTGTTGCCACAGGCGCAGCGTACCGGCGGCATCGCCGAGCGTGCCGCTCACCCAGATATCATCGCCCACCTGCGCGCGGTCGCGACGCAGGGCCTGCCCACGCCCAACCTGGCCCATCGCTGTGACCGACAGCGACAGCGGGCCACGCGTGGTGTCGCCACCGATCAGCGCGATGTCGTGCTGGTCGGCCAGGGCGAAGAAGCCATCGGCGAAGGCATCGATCCAGTCTTCAGTGGCTTCCGGCAGCGACAACGCCAACGTGCACCACGCCGGGCGCGCGCCCATCGCAGCCAGGTCCGACAGGTTGACCGCCAGGGTCTTCCAGCCGATGTCGAAGGCCGGGGTTTCCACCGGGAAGTGCACGCCGCTGTTGAGCGTGTCGGCGGTGACCACCAGTTGCTCATTGGCACGCGGCTGCAGCAGCGCAGCGTCGTCGCCGATGCCAAGCAGGATGTCGTCGCGCTCGAGGGTGCGGGCGCGGATGCGGTCAATGAGGGCGAATTCGGCCAGGGACATGGGGCGCTCCCGCTGTTGTACGTGCCGCGCAGGGCGCGGTGGGCGGTAGTGCCGGCCGCTGGCCGGCAACCTCAGGATCCCTGCAGCTGCCGGCCAGCGGCCGGCACTACCACAGGTGGGTCAGTGACCCGATTCGACCTTGCGCCATTCCACGGCGGCACGATCCAGCACGCCGTTGACGTAGGTATGGCCGTGCTCGGAACCGAAGCGCTTGGCCGATTCGATGGCTTCGTTGATCACCACACGGTACGGCACGTCCAGGCGGTAGCGCAGCTCGTAGGCGGCCAGGCGCAGCACCGCGCGTTCGATCGCGTCCACTTCCTCGATGCCACGGTCCAGGTACGGGCCGAGCGCTTCGTCGATGTCGCGGCGGTTGTCGAGCACGCCGTGCAGCAGTGCTTCGAAGTACGCCAGGTCGGCGATTTCGCGGGCCTGCTCGTGGGCGAACTGAGCGATCAGCGACTGGGCGTTGCCGCCGGAGATCTGCCAGGCGTAGATGGCCTGCACAGCACGACGGCGCGCGCGCGAGCGCAGCACCGGATCGACGCCATCACGGCGGACGGGTTTACCGGAGGGCTTGCCCTGGGTGTTCTTGTTCATGGCAGCTGCTCCAGAAGATTGACCATTTCCAATGCGGCGAGTGCGACTTCCTCGCCCTTGTTGCCGTGGCTGCCGCCTGCGCGGGCCTCGGCGTCTTCAACGCGTTCCACCGCCAGCACGCCGTTCAGCACCGGCACGCCGAAGTCCAGCTGCACACGCATCAGGCCTTCGGCGCAGCGGTCGGCCACGTGTTCGTAGTGGCGGGTATCGCCACGGATCACGCAGCCCAGGGTGAGGATGGCGGCGTGCTCATGGGCCGCAGCCAGGCGCGCGGCGACCAGCGGCAGTTCCCAGGCACCCGGCACGCGGATCACGTCGATGTTGGCTTCGGCAATGCCGTTGCCGGCCAGGCTCTGGCGGGCGCCAGCGACCAGCGTGTCGGTGATGCGGGCATTCCAGCGGCTGGCCAGGATGGCGAAGCGCGCCGATTCGGGAGTGCGAAGATCGCCTTCGTAGTGGCTCATATGCGGCTTGGGGGACTCGATAAGGGGGTAATTCTAGCGTGGATGGGCCCCGGCCGTGATCGG
>NZ_JAOCFV010000017.1:0-88555 GCF_029842145.1 Stenotrophomonas sp. GD03794 | reverse complement strand
GTGACCAACATGCGCCATCACCGTCGACGGATCACCGCGATGTACCGCACCCTTGCTGCCGCATTGCTCTGTGCCCTCTTCGCCGTTCCGATCGCTTCTGCACGTGGCGCTCCCGGCACTCTCTCTGCTCAGCTCGACACCCAACTGCAGGCCAACCGCGAGCGCTACGGCATCGCCGGCCAGGCGGTACTGGTCGCACACAACGGCCAGGTGCTTTATCAGGGCGCCAGCGGCGAACGCGATCCCGCTGCCCATGCGCCTGCCACTGTCGATACCATCTTCGCCGCGCAATCGATGGCCAAGCTGCTGACCAGCACACTGGTGATGCAGCTGGTCGACCAGGGCAAGGTGGATCTTGACGCACCGGCCAGCCGCTTTGTGCCGGACCTGCCTGCAGCCTGGCAGGCGATCCGCGTGCGCGATTTCCTCAACCACAGCTCGGGCATCGGCGAGTACTACGACCGGGTGGACAACCGCTGGGTGAGCAAGGGCTACCCCGGTGTGGCGCCCGACCTTGCAGCTGCGCTGAAGGTGGCTGCGGCGGCGCCGATGCAGTTCGCCACCGGCAGCCGCGTGCAGTACACGCAGGCCAACTACCTGGTGCTGACCGCCTTGCTGGAAGCGCATTACCGCAAGCCCTACCCGGCCATTGCACGCGAACGCATCCTGCAGCCGCTGAAGATGACCCGCACTTCATGGGGAGCAGCCAACGTGCCGGTGCAGCGCGCAGCGGTGCCGTACATCGGCAAGGACGGCCAGCTGCAGCCAGCGAACGAAGACCCCTGGCCGGACTACGGTTGGGGCCATGCCGATCTGCAGACCACCGTGGGTGACATGAACCGTTTCCTGCAGGCGCTGGCGACCGGCAAGCTGCTGCGCACGGCGACCCTGGAAAAACTCTGGCAGCCGCAGAAACTGGCCGGCGGCGGCAGCAATTTCTTCTCCACGGGCTGGGACACTACCCGCAGCGACGGCTACACCCAGGTCGGCCACGATGGCGGCACCCGTGTACGTGCGCGGCTGGCCTACAAGGGCACCCTGGCCAGCGGCTACTGGGTGTTCGTGTACCTGACCAACGGCAGCGCCCGCAATGTCTGGTCGAGCACGCTGGTCGAGAGCACGATGGCGGTGGCCGCGCCGGAGGAGTTTCCGCATGCGGTATTGTCCGAGCGACTGATCGCGTATGCGCTGGATGACAGCGCCGGCGCGGCCGAAGCAGTGCATCGCTGGCTGCGCGACAGCAACAAGGTTGCTGCCAGCGAGCTGGAAGGCGCGATCAATGCCGATGGGTATGCCATCCGCGAAAGTCTCGGTGCACGCAAGGCGGTGAAGGTGTTCACGCTCAACACCGAGCTGTATCCGGATTCGGCCAATGCCTGGGACAGCCTGGCCGAGTGCCATGCCGCGCTGGGTGAGAAGGAAACGGCTGATCGGCTGTATGCAAAGGCCAAGGCGCTGGCGAAGCCTGCTCCGTAGAGAAAAGCAGTCGAGCATGGCTCGACTCTACATGGATGCCACGTCACCCATACGCGAGCGGTGGGTGACGCGGGGCCGCCGACCTGTTAACTTGCGCGCCACTTTCGTGGTTTACAGCATTTCCGCATGTCGCTCTCGTCGTACCGCCCCACCCCGTCGCTGTTGTTCCTGGCCGTTTCCCTTGGCCTCTCCACCACCGCCGCTGCTGCGCCGCAGGCCACCACGCTGGATGCCGTGCAGGTCAACGCTGCTGCCGATGCCAGCGCCCAGGCGCGCGAGGCGCTGAAGCGCGTACCCGGCGCCAGCAACGTCATCGACGTGGCCAAGGCCGACAGCCGACTGTCCAGCAGTGCCGATATGCTGGCCTACCAGCCGGGCATCAGCGCGCAGTCGCCGGGCAACGAGGGCACCAAGATCTCGATCCGTGGCTCGGGCATCAACCGTGGCCCGGGCGCGCATGCCTCGGGTATCGCCGTATCGATCGACGGCCTGCCACTGACCGGCCCGGGCGGCACGCCCTACGAGCTGCTGGAACCTCTGTGGCTGTCCCGCGTGGAAGTACTGCGCGGCGCCAACGGCTTCGAGCGCGGCGCGCTGGCGCTGGGCGGTGCCATCGACTACGTCAGCCGCAGCGGTCGTGATTCGGCGGGCGTACAGCTGCACTACGAAGCCGGCAGCCGTGGCTACCAGAAGCGCGGCATCAGCTGGGGCGGCGTCAGTGGTGATGTCGACTACTTCCTGGCCTACACCGATACCGAATTCGACGGTTACCAGCGCCATGCGCGCGGCGATGGCAAGGGCGCGATGGCCAACATCGGCTGGCAGATCACCCCCGACCTGCAGACGCGCTTCTTCGTGCGCTACCGCGAAACCAATCACGAAACACCCGGTCGCCTGACCCGCGACCAGATCCGCAACGACCCGCATGCGGTCAACCCGGCCAATCTGGCCATCGATGCGCGTCGCCCGCAGCCGGGCAGCACGTGGCTGGGCAACGTCACCACGCTGCAGATCGATGAGGATTCCTCGCTGCAGGCCGGGCTGGTCTACCACACGTACCCGATGGACTTGAACGAGAGCCTGTACCGCCAGCAGTTGGACTACGCCAACCTCAACGCCACGCTGGACTACCGCCATCGCCACCGGCTGTTCGGCCTGGACAGCGAAACCACGGTCGGCCTTCGCGTCACCCACGATCTGGACGCCGATGTGCGCGAGTCGCTGCGCTTTGCCAGCAACGGCTACGCCGCCGGTACGCGCACGCGTGACTTCCGCCACCACGGCACCGACAGCACGCTGCACATCGGCAATACCCTCACCTTGAACGACCGCCTGCGCATGCAGACCGGGCTGGCACTGATCAACACCCGCCGCGATGTGCAGGTGACCTGGCCGAGCAGCGGCGGCCGCCTGCGCGACCGCGACTGGGACTACGCGCCCCGACTGGGCTTCACCTGGCAGCACAGCGCGCAGACCCAGTGGTTCGGCAACCTCAGCCGCTCGGTGGAAGCACCGCATCCGTGGTCGATGATCTGGGGTTCCAACCAGTACTTCGGGCCGGGCAATGGCCCGTCCACCGGCCGCCAGCGCGCGCCGGTACCGATGCAGAACCAGACCGCCACCACGCTGGAACTGGGTGCGCGCGGAGACGCCGTGCTGGGCCGCTGGGAACTGACCGGCTACTACGCACACGTGAACCACGAACTGCTCAGTGTCGAACTGCAACCGGTACCGAACCTGTTCATCGCAGAGAACAACGCCAGCCCCACCGTGCACCGCGGCATCGAAGCCGGATTGGACAGCACGCTGTGGCAGGCAGCGCCGGGCCGCCTGTCCTTGCGCCAGGCGTACACCTTCAGCGACTTCCGCTATCGCCACGATGCGCGTTTCAGCAGCAACCGTCTGCCCGGCCTGCCGCGCCACGCCTACCAGGCCGAGCTGCGCTTCGATCACGCCTCCGGCCTGTACGCTGCGCTCAATACCGAATACGCCTCGCGCATCGCCGTCGACTACGCCAACAGCTACTGGGCCGACAGCCGTGTGATCTTCGGCAGCCGCATCGGCTACGACGCACCCGGTGGCCGCTGGCAGGCCTGGGCGGAGATGCGCAACATCGGCAATCGCCGCTACGCCGCCACGGTCACGCCGGGCTACGACGATGCCGGCAGGGATGTCGCCCGCTCGACGCCGGGCGAAGGTCGTGGCGTCTATGCAGGTGTGCGCTGGCGCTTTGACTGATGGCCGCAGGCGGCGCCGGGTGTGATCCGGCGCCCTCTGCCCCTCTCGTCAATGGGCGTACTTCCAGGGCCGCAGTACGCGGCCATCCCATACGCCGCCCAGACCTCGTTCCGGGGGTTCGCTCATCCAGCGTCCCTGTTCCCGATGCAGTACGACCAGCTCCCGGTAGACGAAATCGACGGAGCACGAATCCCAGGCGACGGCGATCATGGCCCACCGCCCATCGCCGCTGAAAACGGGCCGGGTCAGATGGACGAACTGATCATACGGATGGGACGGCTGCTGCGCCGTTGATGCGCACCCGCGCTCCCGCAGCGCTCGAAGACCTTCGGCATCCATCCGCTGCGCACCGGCCAATGCGGCTGCGAGTACTGGCGCGGGACGGCGATTGGCAGGAACCAGATCCGCCTGCAGCTGCAACCGCAGCGCGTGGATCTGCGGCGGCCACCGGTCGTCCAGCGGCAGGACCAGATCATCCACCTCCTGGCAGGTGGAGGCACTGCTGCCCGGCCAGCAATAGGGCAACGTCTGCTCCATCACGTAGATGTCCTGCCCCACCGGGTCGGTCAACTGCGGCTGCTCCTGCGGGCGCCATCGATCGGCGGGGGCGGACGGCGTCTGCGGTGAGGTGGGCACGCCGCTCGACGGCAATGGCAGAACCGGCGTCGGCTGCGGCACTGGCGGGGCTGGAAGACGGAATGGAGGACCCTGCCGAATCACCAGCGCCATCGCCTCAGCCTGCATCTGCGCGGTTCCCAGGTTGACCGGCGGCGGACCGATTTCCTGCTGCCACCTCGGGCGCAGGCTGCAGATTCCGGCCATGAGAGCCAAAGCCGACAGCGCCGCCGCCAACGATGCAATGCGCCGCCAGGCGATCCGCTGTTGGCAGTCACGGTCTGGCTTGAACGAGGAATCTGTCATCACGACTCCGGCAACGCGGGCCACAGGCCGTGGCCAAAGCTCATGTAGCGGACAGGCTCCACTCGAACACGCTCCCATCCGTCCTTGCTGCGGTGCAGAAGGTAGAGGACGCGCATCGCCGTTCCTCCACTGCACAGATCCGAGGCAACCGATGCCATTGCCCAGTTCCCGTCCAGGCTGAACACAGGACGCTGCAGATAGACGACGCCCAGATCCGGCTTGCCCGGGCCATCCGTGCATCCCTCGACGCCGCGTGCGCGCCGTTGCTGAAGCTCGTCCCACGTCATCCGTTGCGCTCGCACATGCGCAAGCTCAAACGCGAGGTCGGGTACGCGTACAGCCCGGCGGTTCGCAACCTGCAGCATCGCCTCCAGATGCTGCTGAAGTTGAAAGGACGCCGCACTGTCATCATCGCGCCACTCGACGACGTTGTGACGAACCTGGCAGACCGGGGCGGGGTCTCCTTCACCGCAGGCAGGCGCAGTCCATTCCATCACAGCGAATGGCATGTCGGGCTCCCGGTCGCGCGGCTCGAAGTGTGCTGGCGCGACATCTGCCAGTGGCACCTCCGCGATCGCGAACCCACTGTTGCCGGTCAGCATCGCGGAGGAGACTGCCTTCATTGGAATCGGCGGTACCGGCGGCTTTCCTGGCGGTGTCGGTCGCAGGTCGATGAGCTCTGCCATCACCTCGGCCTGCATCCGTGCCGTTCCCAGGTTGATCGGAGGCGGGCTGACATCCTGCCGCCACTGTGGGCGCACGCTGGCCATCAGCGCTGCGCCAGCAGCCACGAACAGGACGACCGCTGTCGTCAGGATGTGCTTCCGTGCAATGCGCTGTCGCATGAAGCTCCTCGAAGAAATGAAGCAGGTTGGGATATCGGCCGGGAACGTGGCGCTACAGCGCTTGAATGACCTGCAGCAGGTGGGTCGCTCCTGGCGCCAGCGCCTGCGCAAGCCAACCCAGCACAGCAAAGAACAGCAGCAGGCCGAGCAGCGGCCAGATCGTGTGCGTCACGCATACCCGCCACCATCCCTGCTCCTGCATGCCCTGCATGCGCCGGTACAGGCCACCGGCGATGGCGGCGTCCACCAGCAGCTCGGCCATCAGCACCGGCGCCGCCCACACCACCCACACGCTGGCCAGCAGGACGGTCGCCACCAGCGCGACGATGCCGAGGATCGCGAGCAACGGCAGGCCCGCTTCGTCTTCGGCCAGGCCGGTCAACGGCAGCTCACCGGCATCGCCGCCGCTGACCCGCGCCGACTCATTCCACGAAGCTGACGCACCGCCACCTCCGGAACGGCCGCCGACGCCGCTCCACGGTGATTCCACGGCACTTCCGCGAGGCGATGGGCTGCCACTATCCACATCCGGCGACAGGCCATCCAGCACGTTGTCCCAGCGCCAGCGGATCCAGATCCACATCAGCAGCAGGAACACGCCATAGGCCAACAGCACGGCCATCGGATAGCGAAGCAGCATTGCGTCGATACCGGCCAGACGCAGCAGATGCGAGGCAAGGAAACCGGCCGCACCGGTCAAGGCCACGATCAATGCCATCTGCAGGCGCGGCCAGCCGCGTTGCTGCAGATGCTGCCGCGCGCGCACGACTTCACTGCCGCGGTTCATCGGCAACTTCAACGGGCTGCGTGAAAAGAAACGGGTGCGTTTCATCGGCGCCAACGGATGCCGCGGATCGTGCAGCGTGGAAGCTCGAAAACCTGATACTGCATGCGGACATCCTTGCCGGGCACGCGTAAGCGGTGGTGGGCGGATTCTACCGCGGGCAGGTCCGCTGTCCAGACGGCGGACCTGTGCGGCCGTTCCTCAGCTGCGGTCGATGATCCGCACGATGTGACCGTCCTCAAAAGCAAACTCGCTGCGTCCCTGCAGGGCCAGTTCCGTGCCCGCGCCGGGACCATCTGGAATGTCCTGCGCGAACACGCCACGCCAGCCGATGCTGGCCAGCGCCACATCATCCTCGAACGTCAGCTCAAGCAACCGCTGCTCGCGCTCGTGGAACATCTGGGCCGATTGCCTCGCCAGTTCACCGAAGGCATCGATGCCTTCGGTGACCATCGTCAGCTGGCCACCGCTATGGTTTTCGAAGCGCACGTTGTGCGCCAGCACCGCCAGCATGGCATCGATGTCGAAGCGGTTGTAGGCCTGGAGGTAGTGCTCGATCAGGTGGCGGCAGTGCGATTCGTCCATGGCGGCGTCCAGTCAGGGCCTGCGCCGAGTCTCCCGCGACCGTGCAGCCGGATCAAGGCGGCGCAGCGGCTTTCAGCAACTGCGCGGCCACCTGGTCGAACGGGCCGATGTCCTGCAGCGCGCGGCACATCGCCACCGCGCCTTCCACGCTGGCAATCACCAGGCTGGCCAGGCCCGCCGCCGCGGCCGGGTCGTGACCTTCGGCGACGAACGCCGCCGCCAGATGGCCCTGCCAGCGCGCGAACACTTCGGCCGCAGCGGCACGCGGCTGGCTGGGCATGGCCTCCACCGGCTCCTCCACCGCAGCGGCCAGCACCGGGCAGCCAGCGCGGAAATCGGTGCGCAGCAGGCGCTCGCGCCACATCGCCAGGAACTGCTGCAGGCCCTGCACTGCGCCGCCCTTCAGCAGCCCCACCAGCAGCGCTTCGACCTTGTCGCCGGCCATATGGGTGGCACGCGCCAACAGCTCCTGCTTGCCGCCGGGAAAGTGGTGATAGGTGGAGCCCAGCGGTGCCTCGGCCAGCTTGGTGACCTCACGGATGCTGGTGGCATTGAGACCCACGCGCGCCAGCATCTGTGCCGCAGCATCAATCACGCGTTGTGGCGCATCAGAGGGACGCGGGCTCACGGCAGGCTCCTTGCCAGGACAGTCGTCATAGATTAGCGTACCGGCGATTCTATAACAGTCGTCATAACCATGAATCTCTGGTTCCGCCTGCTCCATCTGCTGCTGTGCAGCCTGTTCCGGCCCAAGCTGGAGGCGCCGTTCGGGGTTTCGCGGCTGCAGTTCCGGGTACTGCCCAATGACCTGGACAGCAACCTGCACATGACCAACGGCCGCTACTGGAACATCTTCGACCTGGGCCGGCTGGACCTGATCCTGCGCATGGGCCTGGGCCAGGTGGCGCTGCGCGAGAAGTGGGCACCGATCGTCGGTGCCGGCACCATCCAGTTCCGCCGCGAACTCAAGCCATTCCAGCGCTTCACCCTGGAAACGCGGCTGGTCGGCTGGGTCGGTTCGCGCGGCATCATGGAGCAACGCGTGCTGATCGGCGCCGAACAGAAGATCGCCACGCGCGCGCTGCTGGTCACCGGCATCTACGACCGCCGTGCGCGGCAGTTCCTGGGCATGCCGAAGATGATGGAAGCGATCGGCGTGGTCGCCCCGCCGTCGCCGCCGCTCAGTGTGGCCGCCGAGGCGCTGCTGGCGGCCGATGCCGCATTGAAGCAGGACGATGCCTGAGGCGCGTCAGCCCACCTTCGGCATGTTCTTGGTCACGCAATGGATGCCACCACCGCCACCGGCGATGGCATCGATATCCACCTGTTCGATCACGCGGCCGGGATACATGTCTTCCAGTAGTTCACGGCAGAATCCATCGGCTTCGTCGTCTCCGAACTGCGGTGCGACCACGGCGCCGTTGATCGGCAGGTAGTTGATGTAGCCCATCGCCAGATCGTCGTTGTCGCGGGTATGCACGTTGTCGCGTCCGTCCAGCGGCGGCGGCAGCGTATGCACCTGCAGGCGACGGCCGTCGGCATCGGTGGCCCCGCGCAGGATCTGCAGGTGCTCGCGGGTCAGGTCGTAATCGTAGGACTCCGGATCGTTGTCCAGATTGGCGATCACCACGCCCGGGCGTACGAAGCGCGCATAGAAATCCACGTGTGCATCGGTGATGTCCTTGCCGGCGATACCGGGCAGCCAGATCACCTTGCGCAGGCCGAGGTGGTGCTTCAGCTCGGCCTCGATATCCGCGCGCGACCCGTCCGGATTGCGGTTGCGGTTGACCCAGCAGCTTTCGGTGAGGATGCCCGTGCCGTGGCCGTCGACTTCGATGCCACCGCCCTCGCCCACCAGATCGCTTTCCAGCAGCGTCGCACCGGTCACCTGTGCCAGCCACGGCGCCACCGCGCCATCGTTGCGCGCGTTCTGCTTGCCGCCCCAGCCGTTGAAGTTGAAGTCGACCAGGCCCAGCCCGCCCCGGTCATTGGTGACGAAGCAACCACCGTAATCGCGCACCCAGATGTCATCCAAGGGCACGTCCAGGAACTCGATGTTGTCGCGGCCGCAGCGGTCCTGCGCCTGCTTGAGCTGTGCAGGGCGGCACAGCACGCTGACCGGCTGGTGGCGTGCGATGGTGCGGGCCAGCCGCGCCACGGCGGTGTTCACCGCATCGGCCTGCGCGCCCCACACCCGCGGTTGCGCGGCGAAGGCCAGGAACACGCGTTCCTGCGGCCCGTGCTCGTCCGGCATGCGCCAAGTCCCCGTACCTGGCCCTGCTGCGGATACACGACCCGGCAGCCCGGCCAGGCCCAGAGCGGCCAGGCCGCCAAGGCCGGCGGCGCCCGCCAGTTGGGTGAGGAAGTGACGACGGTTGCTCATGACGGGCTCCAGGGCCGGTGCGGGATGGGCGCTATGCTGCCCTTGCCGACACATAAGAACAAACGATAGATTCAGCCGACAATTGAACAGTTTTACTTATCAGAATGCTCAAGCACTGGCCACCGCTGAACGCCCTGCGGGGTTTCGAGGCCGCCGCCCGCCTGGGCAGCTTCCACCGTGCGGCTGAGGAACTGCACCTGACCCAGTCGGCCATCAGCCAGCAGATCCGGGGCCTGGAGGCATCGCTGCAACAACCACTGTTCTTCCGGCAAGGCCGCAGCGTCACCCTCACCGACGCCGGCATCGACCTGCTGGAAACAACGCAGGCACTGCTGCGGCAGCTGGCCAGCGGCATCCGCCGGCTCGATCAGTACCGCAAGCCCAATCAACTGATCGTCAACACCAGCCCGGCCTTCGCCCGCCATTGGCTGGTGCCGCGCCTGGCCGGGTTCCACTGCCTGCATCCCGACGCCGACCTCTGGCTGCTGACCAGCGAGGAAGCACCAGACATGACCACGCAGACGCTGGACGTGGCGGTACGCGATGACCTCGACTCACAGGCGCAGTGCCAGCATCGCGTGCTGCTGCAGGACCGCCTCTATCCGGCCTGCCATCCCGACCTGCTGGCCACGCCCGTGCACGAACGCCTCACCCTGCATGGCGAGCGCGAAATGGACTGGAGCCAGTGGCAGGTACAGGGCGGCGCCGATGTCGGACAGCGCCGCGAGGGCATGAACTTCTCCGAGCCCGGGCAACTGCTGGATGCCGCATGCCAGGGTCTCGGCATCGCCCTGGTCAGCGAACTGCTTGCCGCGCGCGCCTGCGAACAAGGCCTGCTGCAACCATTGGATGATGCAAGCGTGCGCGGCCCGCGCTGGAGCTGGCTGGTGCACGAGGACAGCGCTGCAGACCCGCTGGTGATCAGTTTCTGTGAGTGGTTGCTGTCGAGCCTGCCCGCTGACGCTACTTCTGCTGCAGCGCGCGCTTGACCGCCGCCTCGGCCAGCGGCGCCATCACCGCATAGCCCTTCGCCGTGGGATGCACGCCGTCGTCGGCCAACTGCGGGTCGAGCCCGCCAGCCGCATTGGCCATCGGCGTGTAGTAGTCCAGATAGACCAGCTGCTTCGCATCGGCATAGCGCTTCAATGCCGTGTTCAATGCACGCACCTTGGGCGCAGGCATTGTGCCCGTCAGCCACGGGTAATCGCTGACCGGCAGCACCGATGCCAGCACTACGGCGATGCCATGTGCACGGGCCAGATCCACCATCGCGTGCAGGTTGTCTTCGATCATCGCCTGCGTGGAGGGGCCGGTGTTGCCCGCAATGTCGTTGGTGCCGGCCAGGATCACCACCACCTGTGGCTTCAGTGCCAGCACGTCCTGCGGGAAACGCACCAGCATCTGCGCCGTGGTCTGGCCGCTGATGCCGCGGTTGAGCCAGCCCTTGCCGGGGAAAAACGCTTCGCTGCCTTCCCTGCCCCAGCCTTCGGTGATCGAGTCACCGAAAAGCACCACGCGTGGTTGCCCCGGTACGGCGGCAGGCAGTCGTGCGTTGGCGTCGCGGTAACGCTGCAGTTCCGGCCAATCGGCCAGGCGCTGCTGCATGAAGCGCACCTCATCCGGGCGCAGGCGATCGACAGGTTCCACCAACAACGGATTGATGGCGGGCGCATCGGCCGCCACCCCATGGGCGCTCAGCGCGATACCGAGGACAACCGCGGCCAGGCCGCCGGACACGGAACGCATCGGGTCTCTCCCTTGAATGTCCGGGCCAGTCTAGCGCGCGGCCCCGCGCTCAGCGTGCCGCCGACCGCGCCGCCACACCGGTCACCTTGGCCGGCATCCACATGCCCGGCGTCCATCCGCTGGCAGCCAGGATCGTCTTCGGGTTGTCCTGCTGGATCAGCGCGCGCACTGCGTCACGCTTGTCCTTGGCCTGCAGGTAATAGGCCTTGGCGATGCGGTAGCCCACCCAGTAGCCCAGATCATAGGGTTCCTGCGAACCGGGCTTGTAGTTGTACAGCCACGGCGACAGATCGGTGCTGTCCAGATCCAGTGCGAATGCGCTCTCGATATGCACTTCCCTGCCGCGCGTCCACGCCGCATTTCGCCCATTGCCGACGTTGCCGGAAATCAGTTCGGTGATGAACTCGGCGATGCCTTCGCCCAGCGACACGCGCAGCACTGTTGCCCGCGGATCTCCCGGCTCGAAGTCGATCAGGCCGGTCTGCTGGATGTGCACGTACTCGTGTGCGATCACGTGCACGAAGCGGTCCTGCACATTGGGATTCATGAAGTCGGCCGCGCACAGCGCTTCCAGGCCGATGATCACGCCGCTTTTCGAGGTCAGCCCGACCGGCCGGCCGCGGCCCACCGCGATGGTCACCGGCGGGAACCGGGTCTGCGGGTAGATCGCCTGCAGGTTGGAAAACACCTGCGTCAGGCGTTGTTTCACCGCGGGCAGTTCGGCCAGGCAGTTTCGTCCCTGAGCATACAGCTCGGGCTGGCTGGCGATGGACTCGGCAATGCGTTCGGGCGTGACCCGACGCGCCTTGGCCAACTCCGCCAGGCCAGCCGACCCTTCGGCCAGGTATCCACGCAGCTGCGCAACATTGGGCTTGCCGCCGGCGCTGTCATAAAGTGCATAGAAACGACTGACATCCTCGGTGAGGATCTGCGGCCCTGCCGGTACCGCCGCCGTGGCCACACCCACCGCCCCGGCACAGGCCAGGGCCAACAGGCCGCGCAGGATCGTGGACATCGCTCCGTCCTTGGTGGAGTGCATGCGAAGCGCGCAATCTATCACTCCACCCAGCCCGCCGCAGCAGTCGGATGCGGGCGCCCCTCCGCTGTGCCAGACTCGCTTCGGCACCTGCCATGGAAGATGGAGCACCGCACGATGATGATCGTTCCCGCGTACTGGGCCGAAGCCCGTCTGCAGGCCCGCTTCCGCGGCCGGCCGGTGGTCGTGCGCCGCTTCGGCTGGTCCGACGAAAGCCCTGCCGAAGCTCAGGCGCACGCCGACCGCCGTGCCAACGAAGCGCTCAACGCCATCCTTGCAGGGCAGGCGCTGCCGCGCCGCGAAGTGCGCAGCAACTACGGCGTGGAGGGGGTGCCGATCCGCGAGCAGATCGTACGGCGCGACGGCGATGTCATCATCACCCGCAACAGCTACGGGGCGCTGTGCCTGAACACACCGGACGTACTGTTTGCCGACATCGACCATGCGCAACCACCCGCGGGTTGCGTGATGCCCGCTCTCATCGCCGCGGTGCTGCTGTTCGCTGGCGCCATCATCGGCACCCTGCTGTGGCACTGGCTGGTGGGACTGGTATTGGGTGTGGCGGCCGTGGTGCTGGTGAACACCGCGATGCTGATGCAGCGCAAGCGCCGCCTGGCCGCAGCCGGCGGCGCCGAAGGCGTGGCCCTGCAGCGGGTCGCGGCCTTCAGCGAACAGCATCCGGAGTGGCACCTGCGCACCTACCGCACGCCGGCTGGCCTGCGCGTGCTCGCCATGCATGCCACGTTCTCGCCCGAGGACGAGCAGCTGCAGGCGTTCTTCAAGGCACTGGGCACCGACCCCCTGTATGCACGCATGTGCCGGCTGCAGCACTGCTTCCGTGCGCGACTGACCCCGAAGCCGTGGCGCGTGGGCCTGAAGTACCGCATCCGCCCGCCGGTGGCCGCGTGGTCAGCCGAACAGGCCAACAACCCGGATCGACTGGCCTGGATTGCCGAGTACGAAAAGAAGAGCGCCGGCTTCGCGGCCTGCGCCTATCTGCGCAGCTTCGGTGATGCCACCCAGGTGAATGCCAAGGCCGAGCACGTGCGCGAGCTGCATGATCGTTTGGCGCACGCGCAGGACCGTTTACCGCTGGCGTGAGTGCGGCAGACGCTCAGTCAGCGCCCTGCACGAACGGCTGCCCTGCCAGGGTAGTGCCCAGCCGCACCGCGACCTGCTGTTCGCCCTTTTCAAACGTCGTTGCGCACTGCTTTCCGCCTTTCTGGCATCCGACTTCGGGAAAGCCTTCCAGTGACTCCGGCGCGCCCTGCGCCGGCTTCGCCTGCCAGCCGGCGGCGTCCAGCAGGCGCTTGGCCTTGGCGTAAGGCATGCCGGCGATGATCCCCAGCTGCGCCAGCTCGGCAGGCAGCGGCTGAGCACTTGCAGTTGAGACCAGGACCAACGACAACGCTGCAGCAAGAAGGATGGCTTTCATTGCATCGACCCGGGACGGACTTACACGATCAGACTAGACCATTTTCATGGCCTGCGAATGTGCCGGTAACACGTCGTTACCGAGTCTCCACAGTTGATTGGAGAGCACTTCAATCTGTTTACAGGCGAACAAGCAACCGAGCACGGGCTCGGCTCTACAGGATGCAGGAAGGCCGCCCTGAGGCGGCCTTCCTGTGCCCTTACTTTGCGTTCTTCACGTAGGTGTCGAACCAGTTAAGCATCTCCGACACCAGCTGCTCGTTGGACTCCAGCGCGGTGTACCAGTGCGGTTCGTTCGGCAGCATCACCAGGCGGGTGGTGCCGCCGTTGCCACGAATGGCCTGGTACAGCTTGCGTGACTGGAACGGCTCGGTGCCCGGGTTGGCGTCGTCCTCACCATGGACCAGCAGCAGCGGCAGCTTGATCTTGTCGGCGTAGAAGAACGGCGAGGCCTTCAGGTACACGTCCTGCGCCTGCCACACCGAGCGACGCTCGTTCTGGAAGCCGAACGGGGTGAAGGTCTTGTTGTACGAACCGCTCGTCGCCACGCCGGCCTTGAACAGGTTGGTGTGCGCGATCAGGTTGGCGGTCATCAGGCCGCCGTGGCTGTGACCGGTCACGCCAATGCGGTTGCGGTCGACCACGCCCATGTCCACGGCCTTGTCCACGGCCGCCTTGGCGTCGGCTTCCAGCTGCTCCAGGTAGGTGTCGTAGGCGTTCTTCGGGTCACCCACGATCGGGAACGAGGCGTTGTCGATGATCGCGTAGCCGGCCAGCAGCATCAGGCGGTACGGCTGCAGGCGGGTGAAGGTCTGCTGCGAACCGGACACCTGCCCCGCCTGCGCGGCGTTGGCGAAGTCGGCCGGGTAGGCGTACAGGATCGCCGGCACGCGCTGGCCCTCCTTGTAGCCCGGCGGCGTGTACAGGGTGAACGACAGGTCCACGCCGTCGGCACGCTTGTAGGTCACCAGCTGCTTCTTGATCTGGCGCACTTCCGGGGTCGGGTCGACCAGCTTGGTCAACGCGGTCGTGGTCGACGTGAACTGCGCCTCGCCGGCCTTCGCATCGGCCACTGACTCACCCTGCTGACGGATGAAGGCGTTCGGCGGATCGATCACCGACTGGTGCCAGGTCAGGTAGCGGCCCGGCGTGTTGCTGAAACCGAGGAACTGTTCGTAGGCATCGGCACTGCTGCGGAACAGACGCTCGCTCTTCAGCGTGCCCAGGTCCAGGCGGTCCAGGAACGGGCGGTCGCCCTGCGGTGAGGCGCCACGGCCGCTGAGGAACACATGGTTGCCGTCCTGGCGCACGACCTGCGCGCCATTCGGCAAACGCGTGAAGACCAGATTGCCGGGGTTGCCGTACAGCTCATCGCTGGACATGTCCCACAGCAGGCGACCTTCCTTCTTCGGCTGGTCCACATCGACGACGCGGGTCTGCATCCAGTGACGGTTCTCGTCGTTCTCGTACTGGAAGGCCACGGCCGGATCGGCGGTCCACGCGAAACCCTCAAAACGCTGCGCGGTGCGCGTGATTTCGGTCGGCTTGCCGTTGAACGGTGCCTTCAGCATCAGCACGCGATCGCGATGCGGCACGCTGACCTTCCAGTCGCCCTTGTCCAGCGCTTCGGCATAGACCAGGGTGGCCGGATCGGTGGCACGCCAGTCGAAACCGCGCGGGCCTTCCGGCACGCCGTGCACCGGCACGCGGTCGGCCAGCGGCAGGCTGGCGATCGGTGTGCTGCGGCCGTTGCTGATATCCAGCACCGCCACATCATTGGCGAAGCGCTGGTAGGTCACGGCATGCGAGTACGGCGCCTTGATCGACTCGGTCAGCACATGCACGCCATCGGGCGCGGCGCTGACCTCGTTGAACAGCGCCGGCTGCCCCACCGGGCGCACGCTGCCCGCGGCGGTATCGACCACGGCCAGCTGCGAGGCACCGTAGTAGGCGAACAGCTTTTCGTCATGCACGCTGGTCAGCGTGTCGCGGGCCTCGTAGGTGCTGCTTTCGCCGCTGCTGCCCAGCGACTCCTGCGCATCCGGGCCAGTCGGCACACCACCATTGGACGGCGCCGGGCCCTGGTTGGCCGGCACCAGTTTCACCAGCAGGTTGTGGCTGCCGCCCAGCCACTGCACGGTGTTGCCGAAGATCGGGTTCAGCTGCACGTTCGGCACCTGCTTCACCTGGCCGGTGGCGGCATCGCCGACCCACAGCTGCACGCTGGTATCGACCGCGTTCTGGAAGGCGAAATGGCTGCCGTCGGCCGACCACAGCGCGCCGGTGGCGCAGCCCTGCGGCAGGTTGACCTTGGTTTCCTTGCCGCTGCCGATATCAACCAGGGTGAAGTCGGCCACGCAGGCCGGAATGCCATAGCCACCGGGGGTGTCATGGCGGCTGCGGTTCTTCGGCTCCAGGCGCACGCCGGCCAGCTTCAGGTAGGGCTGGGCCACGCGGCTGATCGACGGGTAGGTCTGCGCAGTGGTCAGCAGCAGGCGTTGGCCGCCCGGGGCCACGTTCGGTGCCGGCGGCGGCGGTGCCTTCAGCACCTTGAGCAGGTGTTCCGGCGGCTTCGCGTAATCAGCGAAGGCCGGGCCAGCGGCCAGCAGGCCGACGGTGGCAACGGCAACAGCCGCCGCCAGAGAGGTTCGACGGATCAGCATCCTTATCCCCTGGGGTGTGAATGGGCGCCCGAGGACGGGCAAGGGCCCGAATCTAGCACCGCAGGAGGCAACGGGAATGGGCCGGAAGGACTAGTGGCCGGATGGGGCAAAGTGGGACGCACGCGGAGAGGCCGGCGATGGGCCGGCCCCTGCCAGGCGTGGCCTGTCATCACTGCTGGGCGTGCAGATCCCAGGCCGTCAGGTAATCGGGGTCGACCACGATCATGCCACTGTTGCGCATGCGGTACTCGCCGGGCTCGGCCCGCTGGTACTGGTCGAGCATGGGCGGCAGGTAACGCTCATGACCATCGCCTTCGTCGGCCAATACCACGCCTTCGTCGGCACTGATGCGCAGCACGGTGCCCGCGTACTGCTCCAGACCCTGCACCTGGCCGTCGCCACCATAGCGGGTGACACCCACCAGCACGACCTTGCCGATCATTTCCTCGGCCTTGGCATCGTCCAGTGGGGGCAGCATGGGATTGAATTCGTCGCTCATCGGTGCACCTCCAAAGCCTGTGGGGATAGCGTGGATTCGGCGGCCCCACGTTGCCAGCGTCGACGGCAACGCAGGGATCTCTCTTGGGGCGCAGGTCCCTGGATCGCAGGACCAACCGGGCAACGCCGGGGCGCGATGGGTGAAAGGTGTCTGGGACTGCGGGGGACGGCCATCCGTACCGATGGCGTGACCGTATCAGGTCAAGGTCAACACCACGCGTTGCGTTGCATACACGGTGAAGCGTGACAGCTGCACTGTAGCGGCATGAGGGCCTCCTGTTGAAGGTCACACGCGGGTGTGTTGCTCCGTTGGAACGAATGCTGCCACTCTGCGCGGAAGGAACAAGTGAAGATTGCAGGCGACCTGTAAAAGGTGGTTCGCGCGGTACCCGTTCATTAAGCTGGCGCCCCGCTCTGCTGAGGCACGCCTGCCCCGGCGCCACGCTAGAATGCGCCCATGCGCACCGTACATGCCCTCCGCTACATCACCCCCTTGCGGGAAGGTGGCTCTCTGCCCGCCGTGGTCGAGACCGATGACGACGGCATGGCCGTGCTGAAGTTCCGTGGCGCCGGCCAGGGCCCGAAGGCACTGATCGCCGAGCTGATCGCCGGCGAAATGGCACGTGCGCTGGGCCTGCCGATTCCGGAAATCCTGTTCGTCGAACTGGACCGCGAGTTCGCCCGCACCGAGCCGGACCCGGAAATCCAGGAACTGATCCGCGCCAGCGAAGGCCTGAACCTGGGCCTGGACTACCTGCCCGGTGCGATCAACTACGACCCGGCAGCAATGCCGGTGGACGCCGACCTGGCCTCGCGCATCGTCTGGTTCGATGCATTCACCAGTAATGTCGATCGCACCACGCGCAATCCCAATCTGATGGTGTGGCACCGCAGGCTGTACCTGATCGATCACGGCGCGGCGATGTACTTCCATCACGACTGGGCCAACGCCGGCGATGCCTGCGAGAAGCCCTTCGTACTGATCCGTGACCATGTGCTGCTGTCGTTCGCCAGCCGCATCGCCGAGGTGGATGCCGAACTGGCCGCCCGCCTGACCGATGCCGAGATCGAGCGGATCGTCGGCCTGGTGCCGGACAGCTGGCTGGTCAACGAGCCGGCATTCGACAGCCCGCAGGCCTATCGCCAAGGCTACATCGATTATCTCAAGCACCGCCTGAAGGTTCGTGCGGTGTTCGTGCAGGAGGCCATCCGTGCCCACGCTGCACACGTATGACTATGCAGTCATCCGCGTGGTACCGCGGGTGGAACGCGAAGAGTTCATCAACGTCGGGGTGATCGTCTCCTGCCCTGGCGCGCGCCATCTGGAGGCGGCCATCGAAATCGATCCGGCACGCCTGCACGCGTTCGCGCCGGCGCTGGACCAGGACGCGCTGCAACCGTGGCTGGATGCGATCGTGGCAATCTGCCGCGGTGATGCCAGCGCCGGGCCGATCGCGCAGCTGCCGGCGCGCGCGCGCTTCCATTTCCTCACCGCCAAGCGCAGCTCGGTCGTGCAGATGTCGAGCACGCATGTCGGTCGCACGGCAGACCCGGCGGGTGTGGTGGAACACCTGATGACGAAGATGGTGCGTGTGCCGGAATGACCGGCACGCATCGCGATCAAAGCGGCAGCCGTCGCGCGATGTAGTTGACCACGTTACCGATCGCATCCGGATCGACATTGGCCAGCCCAACGATCACATAGCCCTGTGCAGGCAGCACCACGATGGCACTGTTGGAGCCGGGCGCACCGCCTTCATGGCCGTACTGGTGCTCCCTGCCCTCGCCCTGCACCACGAAACCATAGCCGTACCAACGCTTGTGGTTCTGCGCCGTGGTGGCCTGCTGCAGCAATGCAGGTGAGACCAGCGTTCCGCTGCGCAGCGCCTCGGCGAACTTCAGCATGTCGGTGGCCGTGCTGTAACCGCCACCGGCGGACATGCCGCGCCAGGGCAGCGACTTCGTTTCACGGACCCATTGCCCATCCTTCTTCGTATAGGCGACGGCGCGCTGTGGCACCGTCACTGTTTCCGGTTCGAAGCCGGTGCCGGTCATGCCTGCCGGGCGCAGGATGTGTTGCTCCACATAGGCGTAGTACGACTGCCCGGAGACGGCCTCGATGATCCGCCCAAGCACGATGAAGCCATAGTTGGAATAGCTGTCCTGGCTGCCAGGCGTGAACTGCGGCGCATCCCTGGCGAAGCGCTGCACGTAGTCATCCAGCGTCTTCAGCGAGGCCGAATACTGATCGAAATCATCACCGAAGAAATCGCCCAGTCCGCTGGTGTGGGTCAACAGCTGGCGAACGGTCACCTCATCGGCAACGGCCTTGTTCGGATAGTCCGGCAGGTGCCTGCCGATCGTATCGTCCAGCCCCACCGTGCCGGCCTGCACCAGCTGCAGGAGGGCCACGGCGGTGAACATCTTGTTGGACGAGGCCAACCGGAAGCGTGTGCCCGCATCCACCGGAATCCCGCCTTCGCGATCCGCCTCGCCACCGCGCCAGTCCAGCAGCACCTCGCCGTTACGTGCCACCAGCAATGCGCCCGACAGCGCGTCCTGTACACGCAGTGCTTCCAGCTTCGTTTCGGCATCCGCCATCAGGGCAGGCAACGCAACACGCCCTGGCTTGTACTTGTCCGGCGTTTCAGTACCTTCGATCTGGAACTGCTTCAGGTGCGCCGGATTGTCCGGGTCCATGCTGGCCGTCACCCACATCGTGCGTTCGTTCAGCTGGCCCAGCACCAGCAGCTTCGCCTGGCCCGGCGTGCTTTCGATTGTTTCCAGCACGCGCAGTGGGCCGGTACTCCCGCGGAACTCGAGATAGTCATCGGGGCTGCTGCCTTCCTTCTTCGCATAGGCATCGGCGAACGCCTGCAGTTCCTCGAGGCTGCCAGCGTTGAAGGCTGCCAGCCAGTCGTCGATGGCGTCCTGCGCGCGTGGATGTGCATGCTCGGAAGAAGAGGTTGCGCCGACTGCCGGAAAAACCGGGGTAGCCAGCAGAACCGAACAGACCAGCGCATTGCAGAGAAACAGGCGTCCGACAACCCTCATTGCAGTTCCTTTGCGGGTATCCCAGGACGCATCCTAGACCAAGGATGCGCTCGCCGCATCGACGCTAGGGACTCTGCCGCAACACCTCAACCGTTACGTTGAATGCCTCGATGCGATGCCATTCGCTCCGCGCGTGCGGCAGCGATTCCACACCCATGCCAATCTGGTACTTCACCGCGTCCGGACCTTCGCGCCAGTAATAAGGTTCACCGCTGCTCCAGCCACAGCAGACGTAGCGCAACGCCGGCAGGCCGAACGTTGCGTGCAGGAAGGCTTCGATCTTCGCTGCCCCGGCACCCGCAACCCGGTAGTGGGCTTCCATCGGCTTGATGTAGGACGCATCGTCCTGACTGCAGCCGATGTATTCCAGTCCCTCTGGTTTCCGTCCCATTGCCTGCAGGAAGTCCTGGCAGACCGTGTCAGGTCGGGCCAGGCCTTCAGTACGACCGTGTGCTTCCCACTCCGCCAGCGCCTGCGCTGGATGCTCGGCAGCTGGCAATCCGGTGGTGAGCAGCAATGCGGGCAGCACCAGGGGCAGAACGCGCGCGGCACGTTGTGGCCAATGAAATGACATGAGGGCGCGATCCTTCGCAGTTGATGGCAACCATGCTACCCGATGGCCTCGCTATCGCCGCGCCATGCTCTGTTCGCTGAATCGCGCCACGCAGAAGTCCAGGAAGCTGCGCAGCTTGGGCGTCAGCTGGCGGTCGCGCGGATACACCAGGTTGATCCACGTCGATACCGGCACATGGTCCGGCAGCACTTCCACCAGTTCACCACGCGCCAGTGCGGCGGCAAGCATTTCGTAGGGCTGCAGGATCAATCCCAGCCCTCCCACGGCCGCAGTCAGCAGCGGCTCGGCCTGGTTGACCATGAAGCGGCTGGACACCGGTACGGTCAGCACGCTGCCATCGGCATCGCGGAAACTCCAGCGCGTGCGGATGACCGAATGCGCGAAGCCCAGGCACTCGTGCCGGCTCAGGTCATCGGGATGGGCAATGGCCGGGCGCGAGGCCAGATAGTCCGGCGAGGCACACAGGACCAGTGGATACGGCCCCAGCCGTCGTGCCACCAGCCCGCTGTCCGCCAGGTCACCGGTACGGAACACCAGGTCGTAGCCGTCCTCGACAATGTCCACCAGGCTGTTGGACAGGTTCAGATCGACCTGCACGTCCGGGTACTGCTGCATGTAAGCCACCACCGCCGGGCTCAGCGCGTGCACGCCGAAGGTGACCGGCGCACTGATGCGCAGGCGCCCCATCGGCCGCCCGCGCGCCACTTCGGCCAGCTGCTCGGCCCCCTCCACTTCCTCCAGGATCACCCGCGCCCGCGCCAGGTAGGCCTGGCCGAAGTCGGTCAGGCTCTGCTTGCGCGTGGTGCGGTTGAGCAGGCGCACGCCCAGGTGGAGTTCCAGCGACTGCACGTGTTTGCCGACCAGCTGCGGCGACAGGTCCAGCGCGTCGGCAGCAGCGGCGAAGGAGCCGACCTCGGCCACTTTCACGAAGGTACGCAGGGGAGCGATCAGGTCCATTGCAAATAATTGTTCTTCAATGAAACCCAAGATTACCCCTTATTCTGGATACAGGCCACGCGCACAGTAGGCCTCACCTTTCCGCCGGCCTCAGCGCTGGCCTTGTCCAGGAGCCCCCATGAGCCAGATTGTCCGCATCCACGAATATGGCACTGCCGATGTACTGCGCATCGACGATATCGACGTTCCCGCCCCCGCCCCTGACGAAGTCCAGATCCGGGTGAAGGCGATCGGCCTGAACCGCGCCGAGGTGATGTTCCGTAACGGCGCCTACCTGCAGGAAGCGCAGTTCCCCAGCCGCCTGGGCTACGAAGCGGCCGGCGTGGTTGAAGCCGTCGGCAGTGCAGTGAGCGGATTCACCGCGGGCGATGCGGTCAGCGTGGTGCCGCCGCTGGATATCGCGCGCTGGGGCACCTACGGCGAACTGGCCAACGTGCCGGCACGACTGGTGGTCAAGCATCCGCAGGCACTGGACTTTGAAACGGCCGCCGCGGTGTGGATGCAGTACGTCACCGCCTGGGGCGCGCTGTTGGAACAGGCACGCCTGGCCGCCGGCGATTTCGTCATCATCACCGCCGCCAGCAGCAGCGTCGGCCTCGCCGCCATCCAGATCGCCAATGCAGTCGGCGCCACGCCGATCGCTGTGACCCGTGGCCCGGGCAAGCGCCAGGCCCTGCTCGATGCAGGCGCCGCCCACGTCATCGCCACCCAGGAGCAGGATCTGGTGGCCGAAGTGGCGCGCATCACCGGCGGCGCAGGTGCCCGCGTGGTGTTCGATCCGATCGGTGGCCCGCAGTTCGTGCCGCTGACCGAAGCGATGGCGCGTGGCGGCATCCTGCTGGAATACGGCGCGCTGAGCAGCGAACCCACGCCGTTCCCGTTGTTCAACGTGCTGGGCAAGTCGCTGACGCTGAAGGGTTACCTGTACTCGGAAATCGTCTCCGACGATGCCGCGCTGGCACGTGCCAAGGCCTTCATCGTCAACGGCCTGGACCAGGGCACGCTGGCGCCGAAGATCGCCAAGGTATTCCCGTTCACGCAGATCCAGGACGCACACCGTTACCTGGAATCGAACGAGCAGATCGGCAAGGTGGTAGTGACGGTGTGATCCAGCGTCATGCAACGGGGGCGGCCCACCGCCTCCCTTGCGGTTACCTCGGCAACGCAAACGCCATCACGTAATCGCCGTTCGGGGTTTCCATGAAATGGTGGCCGCCGGCCATGATCACCACGTACTGGCGCCCGCCCTGCTCGTACACCATCGGGTTGGCCTGGCCACCGGCAGGCAGCTTGGCGTGCCACAGTTCCTTGCCGGTCTTCAGGTCGATGGCACGCAGCAGATCATCGGTGGCCGCGGCGATGAAGATCAGGCCGCTGGCGGTCACCACCGAGCCGCCATTGTTCGGCGTGCCGATCTCGATCGGCAGGCCGGAGCGGATGCCGAAGGGTCCATTGCCACGTGCACTGCCGAACGGGCGGTCCCACAGCAGTTTGCCGGTGCGCAGGTCGATGGCACGGATGCCACCATAGGGCGGCTGCTTGCACAGCAGACCGGTAAACGGCAGGCGCCAACCGGCATTCACCTGGATGGCATAGGGCGTGCCCACCTGTGGGTCGCCCGCGCCCTCAGCGCCGCCCTTGTCGAACCGGATCTTTTCGCGCGGCAGCCAACCCAGGCGATCGGCCTCGGCACGCGGCACCAGTCGGTTGTAGTTGGGCATGTCGTTGTAGTTGGCCACGATCACGCCACGACGCGTATCGATGGACACGCTGCCCCAGTCCGAGCCGCCGTTGTAGCCGGGGTACTCGATGGAATGGCGGTCACTGCTCGGCGGCGTGTAGAAACCTTCGTAGTAGGCCTTGCGGAACTGGATGCGGCAGACCAGCTGGTCGATCGGGGTGATGCCCCACATGTCGCGCTCGGTCAGCTCATGCTCGCGGCGCAATGTGTGATACAGCGAGAACAGTTGCGTGGGCGAGCGCTGCTCGGGTTCAACACCACCGATGGGCACCTTGCGCTCCTCGGCAGCACTCAGCAACTGGCCGTTGCGGCGGTCGAGGATGTAGATGTCGCCCTGCTTGGTCGGCAACAGGATCGCCGGCACTTTGCCGGCAGCGGTCGGGTAATCGATCAGGCTGGCCTGCGAACCCAGGTCGTAATCCCACACGTCCTTGCGCACCGCCTGGAAGTGCCAGGCCGGCTTGCCGGTGGCCACGTCGATCGCCACCAGCGAGGTCGAGTAGCGATTCTGGTTTTCCGTGCGCGAGCCGCTCCAGTAGTCGCCTGCGGAGTTGCCCAGCGGCAGGTAGACCAGGCCCAGCGCCTCATCACCGGTGGCGATGGTCCACATGTTCGGCGTGCCGCGCGTGTAGGTCTGCTCGCGCGGCGGCAGGCCGTTGCGCTCGGGCTGGTCCATGTCCCACGCCCAGCGTAGCTTGCCGGTGATCGCGTCGTAGGCCTGGATCACACCCGACGGCGCGTCGCGGCGCTGACCATCCAGCACCTGGTGACCGGTGACGATCACCCCGCGCACGATCGCCGGTGGCGAGGTGATCGACACGTAGCCGGGCGGTACCTCGCCCATGCCCAGGGTGATATCGACCTGGCCGTTGTTGCCGAAGTTGGCGCAGGGACGGCCGCTGTCCGCATCCACCGCGATGATGCGGCCGTCCAGCGTGCCTTCGATGATGCGCGCCCAGCAGGCCGGACGCGTGCCCGGCGCAGCACTGCGGGTGACGCTGGGCGGTGGTTCCGGCAGCGCCAGATCGGCCGCGGCATCGGCCAGCGTGGCATCGGCAAGGACCGGCGTGCTGGGCTGCTCGTAGTAGCTCACCCCACGGCAGGCGGCGGTGTACGGGATCGAAGCGTCCTTCACCCTGGGGTCGAAGCGCCACAGCTCCTTGCCACTGGCGGCATCGAGCGCGATCAGGCGGTTGCGCGCGGTGCACAGGTACAGGCGGTCGCCGATCTTCAGCGGCGTGGTTTCCGCGCCCCAGCGCTTCTTCGGCATATCCCCGGTGCGGAACTGCCAGGCCGGTTGCAACGTGGCCACATTGGCTGGCGTGATCTGCTGCAACGGCGAGTAGCGGGTGCCCGCATTGCTGCGTCCCCACGCAGGCCAGTCGCCATCCGCGGGCTGGTCGGCCGGCTGCAGGCCCGTGGTATCGCGCGTAGGTTCCAGTCCGGCACTGACTGCGCCTTCCGGGAACGGCTGGTGCCCGTCCACTTCGCCGTGCGGCGCGAACGCCAATCCGAAGGCGGCCACGAACACCAGCATCAGCACGCCCGCCGTGCTGCGCGACAGGCGTTTTGAAACCGGCTCGCGCAGGGTCGGCGCCAGCAGCGCCAGCACGATGCCGAGCGCGG
Source organism: Stenotrophomonas sp. GD03794 (assembly GCF_029842145.1). Taxonomy (NCBI): domain Bacteria; kingdom Pseudomonadati; phylum Pseudomonadota; class Gammaproteobacteria; order Lysobacterales; family Lysobacteraceae; genus Stenotrophomonas; species Stenotrophomonas sp. GD03794. Next base: position 63,994 of record NZ_JAOCFV010000017.1, on the reverse strand, counting down.
TCACCAGCCCGAGCCGCGGTACCCAGCGCCAGTAGTCGCTGCCCGATTCCCACCAGGTCCACAGCAGCGTGCCGATGAACACCAGCGCGTACAGCAGCGCGCCGCTGCGGCGGTTGCCGAACAACAGGATGCCACTGACCAGCAGGCCGAGCCCGGCAATGGCGTAGTACGCCGATCCCCCCAGGCTGAGCAGCCACGCACCCAGGCCGCCGATGGCCAGGCCGAGCACGACCAGCAGCAGCGACAGCACGGTAACGAGGGGATGCCGGGAAGCGCGGACGGGGGCAGTAGCGGACTGCGGCGTGGCGGACATCGTCGATCTCCGGGGGCAGCATGCGCCGTTATCCCACCGCCGACGTGAAGCGCGCGCGTATGTGCGGCACCCGGATACGACGACGCCGGCACAGGGCCGGCGTCGTCGGGTACCTCAACCTGATGGCAGGATCACTCCTGCGCGGCGTCCTCGCTGCTGGCAGCAGCCGGGGTGCCGTCGGTCGCGGCCGGGGTGGCGGCAGCCACCTCGTCCTCGTCCTCGTCGATCGAGGCATCCATGCGCTCCACCGCCTGCAGCTTCTCGTCCTTGGACAGGCGGATCAGGGTCACGCCCTGGGTGTTGCGGCCGACGCGGCTGATTTCCGAGCCACGCGTACGCACCAGGGTGCCGCCATCGGAGATCAGCAGGACTTCGTCGCCGGAGCCCATCAGCACCGCGGCGACCAGCTTGCCGTTGCGCTCGGTGGTCTGGATGCCGATCACGCCCTGCGTACCACGGCCCTTGCGCGGGTAGTCCGGCAGCGGGGTGCGCTTGCCGTAGCCGTTCTCGGTGGCGGTGAGGATGTACTGCACGCTGGCGTCATCGGCGCCGTCGATCACCGCATCGCCATTGGCGGCGGCTTCCTCGACACCGTTGTCGTCCTCGTTGTCGTCCTCGATGCCACCGGCACTTTCGGCCACGATCAGGCTGACCACTTCCTCGCCGGCCGGCATCTTGATGCCGCGCACGCCGGTGGCGGTACGGCCCATCGAGCGGACCTTGTCTTCACCGAAGCGCACGGTCTTGCCGTTGGAGGCGAACAGCAGGATGTCACGCTCGCCATCGGTCAGGCCGACGCCGACCAGGGCATCGCCCTCGTCCAGGTTGATCGCGATCTTGCCGCGGGCCAGACGGAAGGCAAACTCGCCCAGCGGGGTCTTCTTGACCGTACCGTTCTTGGTGGCGAAGAACACGAACTGGCCATCGGCGTATTCACGTACCGGCAGCACAGCCTGCACGCGTTCGCCCGGCTCCAGCGGGATCCAGTTGATGATCGGACGGCCGCGGGCATTCGAACCGGCTTCGGGCAGCTGGTACACCGGCAGCCAGAACACCTTGCCCGAGCTGGTGAAGGTCAGCAGCGTATCGTGCGTGTTGACCAGCCACAGCTGTTCGATGAAATCCTCTTCCTTGGTCGCTGCCGCACTGCGGCCACGGCCACCACGGCGCTGTGCGCGGTACACGCTCACCGGCTGCCGCTTCACGTAACCGGCATGCGACACGGTGACCACCACGTCTTCCGGCGCGATCAGGTCGAGGATGTCCAGGTCTTCTTCGCTGTGGCGGATTTCGGTACGACGCTCGTCGCCGAACTCGGCCTTGACGTTGACCAGCTCCTCGCGGATCACCTGCAGCAGGCGGTCGGGATCTTCCAGGATGTGGATCAGCCCGGCGATCACTTCCAGCAGCTGCTTGTACTCGTCGGTCAGGCGGTCCTGCTCCAGCCCGGTCAGGCGGTGCAGGCGCATTTCCAGGATCTGGGTGGCCTGGATCTCGGTCAGCTGGTAGCCGCCCTCGATCAGGCCCACGCCCTTGGGCAGGTCTTCCGGACGCGAGGCTTCGGCACCGGCGGCACCCAGCATCGCACCGACCAGGCCCGGCTCCCACACGCGCGCCAGCATGCGCTCGCGTGCTTCATTCGGGTTCGGCGAGGTCTTGATCAGCTCGATCATCTCGTCGATGTTGGCCAGCGCAACGGTCAGGCCTTCCAGCACGTGGGCACGGGCGCGCGCCTTGCGCAGCTCGAACACGGTGCGGCGGGTGACCACTTCGCGACGGTGGCGGACGAACGCCTCGAGCATCTGCTTGAGGTTCATCAACTGCGGGCGGCCATCGACCAGCGCCACCATGTTGATGCCGAACACCGATTCCATCTGCGTCTGCTGGTACAGGTTGTTCAGCACAACCTCGGCAGATTCACCGCGCTTGATCTCGATGTAGATGCGCATGCCGTCCTTGTCGGACTCATCGCGCAGCTCGCTGATGCCTTCGATCTTCTTTTCCTTGACCAGCTCGGCGATCTTTTCGATCAGACGCGCCTTGTTCACCTGGTAAGGAATTTCAGTGACGATGATCGATTCGCGACCGTTGTCGGCCACTTCGATATCGGCCTTGGCACGGATACGCACGCGGCCACGGCCGGTGCGGTAGCCGGCGACGATGCCGGCGGTACCATTGATGATGCCGGCAGTCGGGAAATCCGGGCCCGGGATGTACTCCATCAGGCCGTCGACATCGATTTCCGGATTATCGATCAGCGCGATGCAGGCGTTGATCGATTCGCTCAGGTTGTGCGGCGGGATGTTGGTGGCCATGCCCACCGCGATACCGGCCGAACCGTTGACCAGCAGGTTCGGGAACCGGGTCGGCATGACCGTCGGCTCCAGTTCCTTCTCGTCGTAGTTGGGCTGGAAATCGACGGTTTCCTTGTCGATGTCGGCCATCAGCTCATGCGCGAGGCGCGACATGCGCGCTTCGGTGTATCGCATCGCCGCGGCGGAGTCGCCATCGATCGAGCCGAAGTTACCCTGGCCATCGACCAGCATGTAACGCAGCGAGAACGGCTGTGCCAGGCGCACCAGCGTGTCGTACACCGACTGATCGCCATGCGGGTGGTACTTACCGATGACGTCACCGACGATACGCGCCGACTTGAAGTAGGGCTTGTTGCTGTGCGCGTTGAGTTCGTTCATCGCGAACAGCACGCGGCGATGCACCGGCTTGAGGCCATCGCGCGCATCCGGGAGCGCGCGGCCCACGATCACGCTCATCGCGTAATCGAGGTAGCTCTTGCGCATCTCGTCTTCCAGGTTGACCTGGATGATTTCCTTGGCGTTTTCTGCCATTCGGGTTCCGTTGTCTGGTAGCGGTCCAGTCCGGCGCAGCCCTCTGCGGGAGGGGGTCGTGCCGGAACCTCGATTCAACCTGTGGATGCTACCACAACAGGCCGTTTCCCGCCTCCCTTTACGGAGATTTTACCGGCACAAATCAGGAACTTAGGGGGGTGCCAGCCAGCGGCCGGCACTACCGGGGACGGAGGTCACGCTGCCCCTTCCCCTGTGGCTCAACCGCCGAAAGCGGCGCGCATGTTCTCGGTGGTCGGGTTCAGGATCACCCCGCGCTCGGTCACGATGGCGTCGATCAGCTCGCCCGGGGTGACGTCGAACACCGGGTTCCAGGCGGCAATGCCCTCGGCCACGGTGCGGGTACCGCCCACGCCGTAGAGTTCGCCCGGATCACGCTGCTCGATCTCGATCTGGCTGCCATCCACGGTCTCCATGTCCACGGTCGAGGACGGCGCCACCACCATGAATTTGACACCGTGGTGGCGGGCGGCGATGGCCAGCTGGTAGGTACCGATCTTGTTGGCGGTATCGCCGTTGGCGCAGATGCGGTCTGCACCGACGATCACCCATTGCACCGCACCGGTCTTCATCAGGTGCGAGGCGGCGGAATCGGCGATCAGGGTGGCGTCGATGCCATCCTGCTGCAGTTCCCATACGGTCAGACGTGCGCCCTGCAGCCACGGACGGGTCTCGCCGGCGAACACGCGGGCGATGCGGTGCTGGGCCATGCCGGCACGGATCACACCCAGTGCGGTGCCGAAGCCGGCGGTGGCCAGCGAGCCGGTGTTGCAGTGGGTCAGCACGCCACTGCCGGCCTCGATCAGGCCCGCGCCCAGCGCGCCCATGTGGCGGTTGGCGGCCAGGTCTTCCTCGGCGATGGCCTGCGCTTCCGCTTCCAGCAACGTCTTCCAGTCGGCGCCGGCGGCGTTCAGACAGCGGCGCATGCGTGCCAGCGCCCAGGCCAGATTGACGGCGGTCGGGCGCGATGCGTTGAGGCGCTGCAGCGCCGGTTCCAGCTGCTGCAATGCATGCGCCCCATCGGCGGCCTGCACGTCACGTGCGGCCAGCACCACGCCCCAGGCCGCGGCAATGCCGATCGCCGGCGCACCGCGCACGGTCAGCGCGTGGATGGCGGCGGCAACCTCGTCACTGTCATGGCAGACCACATGCTCGACCACGAACGGCAGCTTGCGCTGGTCCAGCAGTTGCAGGGCATCGCCGGTCCACAGGATCGGGCGGATGTGGTCGTAACGGGCGTAGTCGATGTCAGAGGCAGTGTTCATGGACCCATTGTAGGGCCACGCCCCACGTGGTTGGAGCCCGCCCGGACTCAATTCACCGAGAATTCGGCGCGGCAGCCGCCATCCACCCAGATCCCGTTGCGGTTCCAGCCCCAGGTGCTGCCTTCCTCGCACGGCGTGCTGGACAGCTGCTCGGAGACGACGGCACCGACCGAGATGCTGGCCCCGCAGAACCGGCGCTTCTTCGACTTCGATTCGCAGGTCAGCCGGCGTGGCACATCGACGAAGCGGCCGTCATCGTCGGCCACCTCGAAATCCCCCTGGCAGCCGCGGCTGGTCCAGACTTCGTTGCGCTTGTAGCCCCAGCCCTGCCCTTCCCGGCATGGCAGTGCCGACAGCTGCCGCAACAGACGCACGGGGGCACCGTCGAGGCGCACCGGGCAGCTCTGCGGACGACCATTGGATTCGCAGCGCACCACGCGGCGGACCAGGCGCTTGCCTTCGTTCGCTGCCGCTGCGGCACCCGCGGCACGGCGCGCGCGGAACTCGGCGCGGCAGCCCAGGGTGACCCACACGCCACTACGGTCGGTACCCCACTCGCTGCCACGGATGCAGCTGCTGTTGGAGAGCTGGCGCACAAGATCGACGCCGTTGCTGACATCGATATCGCAATGCACCCAGCCCATGTCGCGCGATTCGCAGGTCACCACTTCGCCGTCATAACCCACCTGCTGGGCAGACGCCGACGACGGCAGCCAGGCACCCCACAACGCAATGGAGTAGACCGGTACCGCGACGACCGCAAACCACTTGACCAATGCCTTCCCCAACAGGAGTGGACGAATTCCGATGCCAGTGTCCCGCATCTGCCGTGATAAGAGCATCATCCTGCTTACCGAAGCAAGCACGGAAACGCGGCAATCCGTTCAGTCTTCGATATTCAGAAAACCGCGAAGATCAGGCGTGGGCGAAGTCATAGGCCAACACGTCGGCGATGCGCGGCGTGCGATTCATCGCCATCAGCAGCCGGTCCACGCCCACCGCCACGCCGGCGCAGGCCGGCATCGAGGGCAGCGCAGCCAGCAAGGCTTCGTCCAGCGCCGGCTGCACCTGGCCGCGTTCGTGGCGGCGCTGCAGGTCACGCTGGAAGCGCGTGCGCTGCTCCTGCGCGTCGTTCAGTTCGTGATAGCCGTTGGCCAGCTCCACCGCGCCCAGATACAGCTCGAAACGCTCGGCCAGCGGCGGCGTGCCGGCACGGATGCGGGCCAGCGCCGCCTGGCTGGCAGGCCAATCATGGACCACGGTCATCACCGCGTCATCGAAGTGCGGCTGGATGCGGTGGGTCATCAGCAGATCCAGCCAATCGTCGCGGGTCAGCCCGACCGGGTCGATGTGCACCTCGCCCAGCGCGTTACGCAGCGCGGTCTCATCGGCCTCGAACGGGTCCACGCCCACATGCTGCTGGAACAGCTCGCGGTAGCTGAGCACGCGCAGGGTCGCACTGCGCCCGACCAGGGCCAGCGCCTGGCCGACCAGCTCGGCGGTCTCCTGCACCAACCGGTGGTGGTCCCAGCCGACGCGATACCACTCCAGCATGGTGAATTCTGGGTTGTGGCGGCCGCCGGCCTCGCCGTTGCGGAACACCCTGCCCAGTTCGTAGCAGTCGCCCACGCCTGCCGCCAGCAGTCGCTTGAGCGGATACTCCGGCGACGTGCGCAGCCAACGGCGACGGCCACCGGCATCGACATGCCCGGTGAAATCGGTATGGAAGCTGTCGATGTTCGGCTCGGTGTTGCCTGCCACCGACAGGATCGGTGTTTCCACCTCCAGCACATCGCGCTCGGCGAAGAAGCGGCGCACCAGCGCATTGAGTGCGGCACGCTGCTGCAGCGCGCGCAGCAGGGCCTCGCTCACAGGATGCCCTCCGGGCGCGGATGATCCAGCGGCAGGGTCAGCAGATCGCGGGTGTCATCGATGTAGCCACTGGCCAGGTACAGGCGCCGGGCCAGTTCGTTGTGGTGGTTCACTTCCAGCCGCAGACGGCTGACGCCACGCCCGCGAGCGCGCTGTTCGCAGATGGCCAGCGCCTGCTTGCCGCGGCCGCGGCCGCGCGCGCGGTGGCTCAGGTACAGCTCATCCAGCAGCATGAAGTGGCCGCCCTGCTCCAGGCTGAAGCCCATCGCGATCACCGCGTAGCCGACCACCTCGCCTGCCTCGTCCAGCCACAGCAGCACTTCGCCATTGCGCGGGTCGGCCAGCAGCGCATCCACGCCGCGACGCACGCGCGCATCATCGAAGTCGATCCTGTCTTCGGCGTAGAACTCGCGCATCAACGCGATCAACAGGTCCTCGTCGGCACGGGTGGCCAGGCGGAAATCCAGCGGGGCGGTCTGCATCGGTGTTCCTTTGTCTTTCATGCCGGGCGCGAGGCACCCGGCGGGGTCATCATTCGTGTTCAGCGAGATAGGCCAGCAGGCGGTCTTCGTCCCACACCGGCACGCCCAGCGATTGCGCCTTGTCCAGCTTGGAGCCGGCCTCGGTACCGGCCACCACGAAGCTGGTCTTCTTCGACACGCTGCCGGAAACCTTGGCACCCAGCGCTTCCAGGCGTTCCTTGGCGGCATCGCGGGTGAGCTGGGCCAGGGTGCCGGTCAGCACCACGGTCTGCCCGTCCAATGGGCCGGCCACGATCTCGGCCAGCGCCGGCGCCTTGGCCAGGATCTGCTGCATCGCCTTCTCGGCCGCCAGCAGCATCACACCATGGCCATCGGCATCGAGCCACTCAGCCAGGCCGCGTGCAGTGTCGTCCGGCAGGCCGGCGTTGACGAACTGGCCATGCTCGGCGTCGAGCACGGCCTGCGCGCCCGGAAGCACAGCCACCAGCTTTTCGGCACGCAGGCGGGTGATGCCAGGGATCTCCGACTCGACCAGCAGCTGCGCCAGATCCAGGCCCTCGCGCAGCTTGGCGCTGGGCGCATGCACATCACTGATGCGCACCTGGCCGACCTGCAGCAGGTCATCGATGGCCTGCTGGTTGCCCTGCTGCTCGAAGAAATGGCCAAGCGAACGCGCCACTTCGCCGCCGATGTCCGGCACACGCTTGAACAACGGCCATGGCAGGTGGCGGATCAGCTCCAGGTCACCGAACCACTGCGCCAGCACCTTGGCAGTGCTCTCGCCCACGTGCTCGATGCCAAGCGCGAACAGCAGGCGCTCCAGCGTGGCCGCACGGCTGGCGTCGATTGCAGCGATCAGGTTGTCGGCCCACTTGGTGGCGATCTTCTTCGTGTTCCATTCGAAGCTGGCCGGCTGTGCCAGCGCCTGTGCGCGCCAGCCCGGATCGTTGCCATCCAGCCTGAGCACCGCATTGAGCACCGCACCACTGCCTTCGGCGGGCAGGTGCAGCTTCAGCGCAGCGGCCAGTGCCGACGGATCCTCGGCATCCAGCACCAGCTTCAGGTGCAGCAGCTGGTCGCGGTTGAGGCGATACAGATCAGCCACGCTCCTGACGATGCCGGCGTCGACCAGGGTTTCGATGTACTTGTCGCCGAGGCCGTCGATATCCATTGCACGACGCGAAGCGAAATGGGCAATGGCCTCCTTGCGCTGCGCCGGGCAGGACAGCTCGCCCGAGCAACGCCACGCAGCGGCACCTTCCTCGCGCACGATCTCCGAGCCGCACACCGGGCAGCGCGTCGGCATCTGCCACGGCGTGGTGCCCTGCGGGCGGCGGTCGAGAATGACGCTGACCACTTCCGGAATCACGTCACCGGCGCGGCGCACGATCACGCTGTCGCCCACGCGCACATCCAGGCGTGCGATCTGGTCGGCGTTGTGCAGCGTGGCATTGGACACGATCACGCCGGCCACCGCCACCGGCGCCAGTCGCGCGACCGGTGTGGCGGCACCGGTGCGGCCGATCTGGATCTCGATCGCCTCCACCGTGGTGCTCTGTTCCTGCGCGGGGAATTTGTGCGCGATGGCCCAGCGCGGCGCGCGCGAAACGAAGCCCATCGCCTGCTGGCCGGCACGGTCATCCAGCTTGTACACCACGCCATCGATATCAAACGGCAGGCCATCGCGGCGCTCACCGATGTCGCGGTAGTAGCCCAGCAGGCCGTCGGTGCCTTCCACCACCTTGCACAGCTCACTGACCGGGAAGCCCCAGGCACCAAGCTGGGCCAGTGTGCCCGAATGAGTATCCGGCAGCTCGCCGCCCTGCACTTCGCCAGTGCCGTAGGCGAAGAAACTCAGCCTGCGCTGCGCACTGATCTTCGGGTCGAGCTGGCGCAGCGAACCGGCGGCGGCGTTGCGCGGGTTGGCCAACACCTTGCCGCCCTGCAGCCGCGCACGTTCGTTGTAGGCCTCGAAGTCGGCGCGGGCCATGTAGACCTCGCCGCGCACCTCCAGCACATCCGGCCAGTCCTTGCCGTGCAGGCGCTTGGGAATGTCACCGATCTCGCGCAGGTTGGCGGTCACGTCCTCGCCGGTACTGCCATCGCCACGGGTCGCGCCCAACACGAAATGCCCGTCTTCGTAGCGCAGGCTGATCGCCAGGCCGTCCATCTTCGGTTCGGCCGAGAACCGCAGGCTGCGACGGCCCAGGCGCTCATCGATGCGGCGCACGAAATCGGCCACCTCCTCATCGCTGAAAGCATTGGACAGCGACAGCATCGGCACCGCGTGGCGCACTTCCGGGAAGCGGCCGGAGGGGCGCGCACCGACCTGCTGGGTCGGGCTGTCGGCACGGGCCAGTTCCGGGTGCTCGCGCTCCAGCGCTTCCAGCTCGCGCACCATGCGGTCGTAGTCGACGTCGGGGATCTCCGGCGCGTCCAGCTCGTGATAGGCGCGGTTGGCCTGGGCGATCTGCCGGCGAAGGTCTTCGGCGCGTTCGGCGGGGCTGGGGCTCATCGGGATCCGGTGGTTCTGGGATGGCCGGGGATTCTACCGCGCCCGGCTGTCAGCCCCTGTAACGCCGCCGCCTTTTGTAGAGTCGAGCCAAGCTCGACGGGTCCTCCCTCGCTCTGGCAGGCGCCATCCACTCCCCCGCTCTGGTACGTGCCAACCACTCCCCGCTCTGGTAGGTGCCAACCTTGGTTGGCACATCTGCAGTCAAGCATGGTTCGACTCCACAAAAAGCAGCTTGCCGCACATGCCCACCGGCGCTAGCGTGCGACGGTCGCCCTTCGGAATCCTACCCGTGACCCTGCCCGCTTCCCGTCGACGCTTCCTGCAACTGGCCGGTGCCGGCCTCGCCGTCGCCGGCAGCGGGCTGCCGCAGTTTGGCCAGGCCCAACCCGCGACAGCCGCCGCCCCCGCCCCTGCCGAAGGCGCCGTACTACTGAACTTCAATGAATGCCCGTACGGCCCCTCGCCCGCAGCCCAGCAGGCGGCGCTCGACAGCATCGCCAGCTGCGGCCGCTACCGCTTCGAACTGGCGGGCCAGGTGCGCGATGCCTTTATTGAACAGGCACGCATTCCGGCTGATCACGTGCGGCTGTATCCAGGTTCCAGCGAGCCGCTGAACCGCGCCGCCGTGCTATGGACCGGCCCGCAGGCGGGGCTGGTAGTGGCCGACCCGACCTTCGAGACGCTGGGCGAGGTCGCCGCCGCACACGGTGCACACGTGCAGAAAGTGCCGCTGCGCGAGGACGGTGCACACGACCTGCGTGCGATGGCCGCCGCCGCACACGCACGCCCGACCGGGCTGCTGTATGTCTGCAACCCCAACAACCCGACCGGCTCGATCAGCCCGCCGGATGAGCTCGCCTGGCTGCTGGCCCACAAACCCGCTTCCACCCGCGTGCTGGTCGACGAGGCCTACCTGCAGTACAGCGAGCAACCCAGCCTGATCACGCAGGTAGCGCAGCGCGATGACCTGATCGTGCTGCGCACGTTCTCCAAGCTGTACGGCATGGCCGGCCTGCGCCTGGGCGCGGCGGCCGCACATCCCGACCGTCTGCGCGAACTGGCCAGCCTGGGCGACAACCCGCTACCCGTGCCGGCACTGGCCGCTGCACTGGCCAGCCTGCGCGATCCGCAGTTGATTCCGCAGCGCCGCCTGCAGAATGCCAAGGTGCGGCAGTCCACCATCGCGTGGCTGGGCAAGCGTGGTTTCAGCTGCCTGCCGTCGGAAGCGAACTGCTTCGTGGTCGACGTGCAACGCGATGGCAGCGCGTTCGCCAAGGCGATGGCGGACAACGGCGTGGTGATCGGACGCAGCTGGCCGATCTGGCCACAGCGCGTGCGCGTGACCGTCGGCACCGAGGAGGAAATGGCCGCGTTCCGCAGGGCATTCGCAAAGGTGGCCGGCGTACCGGCCTGACCCTGTTGGTGGGGGCGAACCTTGGTTCGCCCTATCCACGCATGGCGTGGATCTACTGTTGTGGGTGCCGACCTGGGCCCCTGTAGAGTCGAGCCATGCTCGACTGGGGCCTTCCCTACAAGCCTGACCGCACTCAAGCGATATCCAAGCTGCCTCGGCCAGCCAATGCTGAGGCATGCCCAGTCCACGTCTCCTGAGAGGCCGTTGGTCGCAACTGCGGAACGTCTACGCGATCACCACCGTCACTCACCAGCGCCATCCGCACTTTGATGATCCACACCAGGCCACCGTCGTTGTCGCGGGCCTGCAGTGGATTCAGCAGGAGGGCCGATGCCTTAACCTCGCATGGGCGGTCATGCCAGATCACGTGCATTGGTTGATGCAACTGCGCTCAGGAACCCTTGCCGCGTCGGTGCAGATGATGAAATCCCGCTGCAGCCGACTCATAGGCATCAACGGGCCACTCTGGCAGCGCGGTTACCATGATCACGCTGTGCGATGTGATGAGTCCCTGAGAAACCAAGCTCTGTACATCGCAGCGAATCCTGTGCGCGCCGGGCTGGCGGCACAGCTCGGCGATCATCCGTTTGCCTGGTGCCGGTGGTTAGATCGATCGCCCTAGAGGCGAGTCAGGGATGGCCGACCCTGTAGAGTCGAGCCATGCTCGACTGGGGCTTACCCGGGGATCCGCAAGTCGAGCATGGCTCGACTCTACAGAAAGGCATTTATCAACAAAGGGCCCGGTCACGATGGCTTGGTCGGTCGCTCCAAGCTTGAGTCGAGCATGGCTCGACTCTACAGTTGGGGGCTTACCAGCGCGGGGTCTTGGTCAGCGGCGGGGCCTGGTGCTGGCGGTCGTAGGCGCGCAGCTCGTCACGGATGTGCGCGATGCGCTGGCGGCCCAGGGCATTGCGGCTGTCATCCAGCACCACGCCATCCAGCAGTTCAGCCATGCGCTGCACGGTCGGCAGCATCTTCTCCCAGGCGTCCAGCGCGGTCAGCGGCGCCGGCAATGTCAGGAAGAAGGCGATCGCCGGCGTTTCCATGGCACGGATGTTGGCCATGTCGAAGCTGCCCGGCTTCATGATGCTGGCCATCGAGAAGATCGGGCCACGCTCGGGATGGCCTTCCACCAGGCGGTGGAACACGTTCATGTGGCCGAACACCAGGCCAGTCTTCTCGGCCGCCACCACGATGTCTTCGCCACGCAGCTGTTCGCCGGCCCGGGCGGCCACGAACAAGGAGACGATCTTGTCGAAGTCCTGGGTGGCGCGCTTGCCAAGGTCGCTCGCGCCCGGGTCGGTTTCGCCCAGGCCCAGTTCCGCCTGCTCGCCTTCGCCAGGCATGCCCGGTTCGACGCGGCCCTCGGCCACGGCAACGCCGTCTTCGCCCAGTACCGGCTCGCGGCGCTCGCCGCTGGTCGGTTCCGCGCCTTCCACGCGACGCCCCTGGGGCTTCTTTTTCGGACGGCCAAACAGGAAGATCGCGGCGATCAACAGCAGGCCGGCGGCCAGGATGCCGATGCGCAACAGTGCCGTGTCGGACATTCGATAGGTTCTCCGGCTAGTTCATTCAGGTAACTAGGATGGCACGTCAGGCCGCGCCCGCCAATCGCGCGGCTTCTTCCAGGTCCACGCTCACCAGGCGGCTGACACCCGGCTCGCGCATGGTCACGCCCGACAGCTGATGCGCGGCCTCCATCGTCGCCTTGTTGTGGCTGACGAACAGGAACTGCACCTTTTCGCTCATTTCCTTGACCATGTTGGCCAGGCGGCCGACGTTGGCCTCGTCCAGCGGCGCGTCCACCTCGTCCAGCAGGCAGAACGGTGCGGGGTTCAGCTGGAAGATGGCGAACACCAGCGCCACCGCGGTCATCGCCTTCTCGCCGCCGGACAGCAGCGAGATGCTGGACACGCGCTTGCCCGGCGGACGCGCCATGATGGTCACACCGGTGTCGAGCAGGTCTTCACCGGTCAATTCCAGGTAGGCGTGGCCACCACCGAACAGGCGCGGGTACAGCGCCTGCACACCAGCGTTGACACGATCGAAGGTGTCCTTGAAACGACCGCGGGTCTCGCGGTCGATCTTGCGGATCGCATCTTCCAGGGTTTCCAGCGCCGTGGTCAGGTCGGTGTGCTGCGAATCCAGGTAATCCGAGCGCTGCGACGCCTCGCCGTACTCGTGGATGGCGGCCAGGTTGACCGGCTCCAGCCGGCGCATGCGGCCATCGATCTGGTGCACGGCCTGCTCCCAGTCACCCAGGCGGGCGTCCTCGGGCAATGCGTTGAGCACGTCCTGCAGTACGAACCCGGCCTTCTCCACCGCGCCCTGCAGGGTGTCCGCGCTGAGCACCAGCGCCTGCTGGTCCAGCTTGCGCTGCGAGATACGCTCGCGCTGGGCCAGCGCCTGTTCGTCGCGCTGGTGGCGGGTCTGTTCGTAACTGCGCAGCTCGGCGTCGATGCCGTCCAGCAGCGTGCGCGCCTCGGTCAGCACGCGATCGGCCCGCACGCGCTCTTCCAGTGCATTCTGGTGCTCGGCCTGCAGCGATTCGACCGGCGAATCACCTTCATCCAGCTGCGAATGCAGTTCGCCCAGTCGCGAATCCAGCTGCCCGCGCTGGGTACCCATGCGTTCCAGCGCCTGGCTCAGTGAAGCCAGCTGCGCCCGCTGCGATTCCAGGGTCAGCGCCAGCGAATGCGAGCGCTCACGCACCGCGCGTGCAGCATCGCGCGCCAGGTCGCGAGCCTCGGTCAGCTGGCGGCGCTCGCCCTCCAGCCGCTGCCGGGTCGATTCCAGGTCGCCCATGCTGCTGACCGCGTTCTCCAACCGCGAACGCGCTTCACGCGCCTGCTCGTTGTTGGCTTCCAGCGTTTCCTGCAGCTGCTTCAGTTCACCTTCGATGCGGTCGATGCGCGTGCGCGCCGCCTCCACCTTGCCCTGCTGGCCCTGCAGCTGGCCAGCCAGTTCAGAGACCGCACGATGGGCCTGGTACAGCGCACGCTGCGCGTCTTCGCGCTGCTGCTCGGCGGCCTGCAACTGCTCACGGAAACCACTCAGCTGTTCTTCCAGCTCGGCTTCGCGATCCTGCAGTTGCTCGATCTGCTCGCGCAGCTCGTTGATCTCACGTTCGCGCAGCAGCGCGCCCTGCTGGGCCGCACCGGAGCGCGATACTCGCAGCCAGCCCTGGCCCAGGCGCTCGCCGCTCTGGGTGATGATCGAATCGCCTTCCGGAAGACTGGCCTGCAACACCTTCGCCTCGGACAGGTCCTTGGCTGCGTGCAGGTGCGCCAGCAGGCGACGGATCGCGGCCGGGCCACGCACGTGGGCCGCCAGCGAGGTCGGCGCGACCTTCAGGTCCGCGCCATCGTTGGCAACCAGTGCGATGTGGCCCTCGCCCAATTCGCCGAGGGCATCGACCAGGCTGGCCGGATCATCAACCAGCACGCCTTCGATCAATTGGCCGAGCGCGCTTTCCACCGCGTTTTCCCAGCCGGCGTCAACGTCCAGGCGTTCGCCGACACGCGCTGCCGAATCCAGTCCACGCGCCTTCAGCCAGGCCACGGCCGCGCCCTGCTCCTGGCCCAGCGCGGCCTGCTGTAGGGTTTCCAGCGAAGCCAGGCGACCGCGCAGGCCGTTGGCCTGCTTGCGCAGTTCGGCCAGTTCGTTCTGGCCATTGCGCTGCTGTTCCTGCACCGTCGCCACGCCCTGCTTGCGCAGCTCGACGTCTTCGCTCAATTCATCCAGCGCGGTCTTCTGCGTGTCGTGCTGCAGGTGCAGCTGCTCGAAGGCTTCTTCCAGCGCGTCCACGTCCAGCCCGGCGCGCTCGGCGGCCAGGGCCTCGCGACGCCGGTCAGCGTCGAGGATCTGCTTGTCCAGGTAGTCCACGCGCGTGCGCTCGACATCGCCGGCGCGCGACGCCTCCGAACTCTGCGAGGTGTGCTGCTCCCAGCGCTGCTGCCAGCTGGCCAGCCGGTCCTCGGCCTCGCGCAGGCTTTCCTGCTTGATCTCGTTCTCTTCCTGCAGTTCTTCCAGCTGCGGGGTGGCGGCCTCCACCGCCTCGCGCAGCACCATCAGCTTGGCCTCGTCACCACTGATGTGCTGGCCCAGTTCGGCCAACGCCTGGCGGGTCTCGTCGCGCGCCTTGTGCAGGCGCTGCGACAGCTCGCGCTGGTGTTGGATCTGCTGTTCCAGGCGCGCCAGCGTGCTGCCGACCTGGTAGACCGCAGCCTGCGCGGTGTTGAGCGCGTCGGCGGCCTCTTCGCGTCGAACGCGCGAGGTCTCGATGCGGGCCTCGGCGTCACGCTGATCGGCGATCAGCTGCTGCAGTTTGGTCTCTTCCTGCGACAGCCCTTCGCGCAGCTTCGACAGGCGACCGTCCAACCCGCGGAACTCCAGCGCCTTCCACTCGGCATCCTTGACCCTGCGCTCTTCCTGCAGGGCCTGGTACTGCTCGGCCTGCTTGGCCTGGCGCTTGAGGTGTTCGAGCTGCTTGCTGATCTCGTCGCGCAGGTCGCCCAGCCGGTCCAGATTCTCGCGGGTGTGGCGGATGCGGGTCTCGGTTTCCTTGCGGCGCTCCTTGTACTTGGAGATGCCGGCCGCCTCTTCCAGGTACACGCGCAGGTCTTCCGGGCGCGCCTCGATGATCTGGCTGATCATGCCCTGTTCGATGATCGAGTAACTGCGCGGGCCCAGGCCGGTGCCGAGGAACAGGTCGGTGATGTCGCGGCGACGGCACTTGGTGCCATTGAGGTAATAGTTGCTGGTGCCGTCGCGGCTGACCGTGCGCTTGACCGAGATCTCGTTGAACGAGGCGTACTCGCCGGAAATCGTGTGGTCGGAGTTGTCGAAGATCAGCTCGACCGTGGCCTGCGACACCGGCTTGCGGGCATTGGATCCGGAGAAGATCACGTCGGTCAGCGAGTCGCCACGCAGGCGGCTGGCCGAACTCTCGCCCATGACCCAGCGCACGGCGTCGATGATGTTCGACTTGCCGCAGCCATTGGGTCCCACCACGCCGGTCATGTTGGTCGGCAGGTGCAGGGTGGTCGGATCGACGAACGACTTGAAGCCGGACAGCTTGATCGTGGAAAGACGCATAGGGGTTCCGGACTGGGGCCGGCAAGCGGCCTGCGTTTACCCTCCAAGTCATTGATCCTGCTGGGATCGATGCCCGTGGAACGGGTGTGACGCCCTGAGTATACCGATGTGGCCGTGTTCTACGTATGGGCGTGGAACACTGTCCAGCCCCACCCCGTCGTCCGGACGTGGCCCGACGCCACGAAACGGGGCCATAAAACAAAACGGGCACCCTTGCGGGCGCCCGTTCTGCGGTGATGCCAGGCCTTGCGGCGTGGGATCAGGCTTCGGCGACGACGACGACCTTGACGGTGGTCTCGACGTCGGCGTGCAGGTGGACCAGCACGTCGTATTCGCCGATGTTGCGGAAGGCGCCTTCGCCCAGGATGACTTCGCTCTTGCTGACCGGCAGGCCGGCAGCGGTGAAGGCATCGGCGATTTCGCGGGCGCCGACCGAGCCGTACAGCTTGCCTTCGGTCGAAGCGTTGGCCGGGATGGTCACGCTCGCGCCTTCCAGCTTGGCCTTGCGGGCGTCAGCGTCGGCGTGGATGGCCTGGGCCTTGGCTTCGTATTCGGCGCGCTTGGCTTCGAACTCGGCCTTGTTGCTCTCGGTGGCCGGAACGGCCTTGCCCTGCGGCACGAGGAAGTTACGGCCGTAGCCCGGCTTCACGTCGACCAGGTCGCCCAGGTTGCCGAGGTTGGTGACTTTCTGCAGGAGGATCAGCTGCATGGTATTGCTCCAGATAAGTTATTCGTTAGCGAGGCGATGCCCCGCAACAAAGGCTGTCCGAATAGCTGGCACAGCGGGGGCGGCACCGGGCCGCCCCGCCGGGCATCAGACGTCGTGGTTGTCGGTGTACGGGATCAGGGCCAGGAAGCGAGCGCGCTTGACAGCGGTCGCCAGCTGACGCTGGTACTTCGACTTGGTACCGGTGACGCGGCTCGGCACGATCTTGCCGTTCTCGGTCAGGTACTGGCGCAGGGTGTTGAGATCCTTGTAGTCGATCTCCTTCACACCTTCAGCCGTGAACTTGCAGAACTTGCGGCGACGGAAGAACTTGGACATGGGAAGGCTCCTTAGGCGGCGGAAGCGGCGTCGTCGCCGGCTTCGTTGTCAGCGGTGGTGGTGGACTCGCCTTCTTCGTCGTCACGACGACGGCGCTCACCGCGCTCCGGCTTGTCACCCTTCTCGTCCTTGCTCTTCATGATCAGCGACTGCTCGGTGTCAGCCTCGTCACGCTTGATGACCAGGTTGCGCAGCACGGCGTCGTTGAAGCGGAAGCTTTCGGTCAGCTCGTTCAGCACGGCCTGGTCGGCTTCGATGTTCAGCAGCACGTAGTGGGCCTTCACCAGGTTCTGGATCGGGTATGCCAGCTGGCGGCGGCCCCAGTCTTCCAGACGGTGGATGGTGCCGTTGCCGTTCTCGACCAGCGACTTGTAGCGCTCGATCATGGCCGGGACCTGCTCGCTCTGGTCCGGGTGGACCATGAACACGATTTCGTAATGACGACTCATGTTTTTTCTACCTTTCGGATGTGGCCTCGCGGCCGGACAGCCCCCCGCCGTTGAGACCGCGGTGGGGCAAGGATTCCCGCCAGGAAGGCAGGAAGCCGCACATTATGGCGCAGATGGGGTGGCCGGGCAACCGGCGGGCCACAGGGCAACCTGAACCGGGCTACCCCAGATCCACATGAAGGCGGTGCTGGCCGCATTCCAGGCACTGGAACAGGCAGCCAATCATCTCCCCGTCCCGGCTCAGGTGTTCCAGCACCCAGTCGGCGTCGCGCGGGTTGACCTCAACCACGTCGGGCCGGACCTCGTCGAGGATGGGCTGGAGGTCCTCGCTACCGGCGTAACCGAGGAAGGCGCAGGGCCGCTCACAATGGCTGAGCCAGACCGACTGCTGCCAGGACGAGTAGCCCGGGGTGCGCTCGCAGATCTCCAGCAGCAGCTCGCGGGCGATGGTCGGCGGCGGATCGGCCGGATCCGGGGATACCCCCTCGATATCGCTCCAGCCGGTGAATTCACCCTCGTAACTGGCCACTGCCCTGCCATCGGCAATGCACCAGGGGCACAGGTAATCGGGGCTCAGAACGGAGTAGAACGGCCCCCGGTAGCGCAGTGTGCGCGGCTGACCGCAGCAGTCGCAGACCCCGTCGACCTCTTCGAAGGAGAGGGCGTAGGCGTTGGGGTGATAAATGAAAAGCGGTCGTTCCATCCGTGGATCCCTTCCCTGCCGACCAAGGTCGGCATCTACCACCGCCCGGCCATGCCCGGCGGACGCCAGAACCAGCCCTCAGGCCTTGTCGGCGTCGGTGGTGAAGCTTTCACCGCAGCCACACTCGGCGGTGGCGTTCGGGTTGCTGAACGTGAACGTTTCGCTCAGGCCGTGCTTGCCGAAGTCGATCACGGTGCCGTCCACCAGCGCCAGGCTCTTGGCATCGACATAGATCTTCACGCCGTCCTGGTCGAACACGGTATCGCCCTCGCGCTCGTCGCGGGCCAGGTCGGTGATGTGACCCCAGCCCGAGCAACCGGTCTTGGTCACGCCGAAACGCAGGCCCAGCGCGCCGGGGGTCTGGGCGACAAAGCGCTGCACGCGCTCGAAGGCAATGGGGGTCAGGCTGACGGCCATGGGGCTACTCCAGAGGTACGGGGACATTATAAGGAGCCGTTGCCACGAAAAATGCCTCGCAAGCAGAACGCTGCAACCGGTAAACTCCCGTGTTCACAGATCGAGTCGATCAGCAGAGGATTCAAGTCATGACGGTGGTCAGCGTTGAACATGCGCTTGCCGGGAAGATCCCGGAAGGCGGCGAAGTCACGGTACGCGGATGGGTGCGCACGGTGCGCGGTTCAGCGAATCTGGCCTTCGTGAATGTGAGCGACGGCTCCTGCTTCGCGCCGATCCAGGTCGTGGCCGGCGACAGCCTGGCCAACTTCGACGAGATCAAGCGCCTGACCAGCGGCTGCTCGGTCATCGCCACCGGCACCCTGGTGAAGTCGCAGGGCAAGGGCCAGTCATTCGAGATCCAGGCCAGCACGCTGGACGTGGTCGGCTGGGTCGAAGACCCGCTCACCTACCCGATCCAGCCCAAGCCGATGTCGCCGGAGTTCCTGCGCGAAGTGGCGCACCTGCGCCCGCGCACCAACCTGTTCGGCGCGGTCACCCGCATCCGCAACTGCCTGGCCCAGGCCGTGCACCGTTTCTTCCACGAGAACGGCTTCAACTGGATCAGCACCCCGATCATCACCACCTCCGACGCCGAGGGCGCCGGCCAGATGTTCCGCGTGTCCACCCTGGACATGGTGAACCTGCCGCGTGACGAAAAGGGCGCGATCGACTTCAGCCGCGACTTCTTCGGCAAGGAAACCTTCCTGACCGTGTCCGGCCAGCTGAACGTCGAGGCCTACTGCCTGGCGCTGAGCAAGGTCTACACCTTCGGCCCGACCTTCCGCGCCGAGAACAGCCACACCACCCGCCACCTGGCGGAGTTCTGGATGATCGAGCCGGAAATCGCCTTCGCCGACCTGGCCGAAGACGCGCGCCTGGCCGAAGAGTTCCTGAAGTACCTGTTCCGCGCGGTGCTGAACGAGCGTGGCGACGACCTTGCCTTCATCGCCGAGCGCGTGGACAAGAACGCGATCACCAAGCTGGAAGACTTCATCAATGCGCCGTTCGAGCGCATCGACTACACCGATGCGGTCAGCCTGCTGCAGAAGTCCGGCAGGAAGTTCGACTTCCCGGTCGAATGGGGCCTGGACCTGCAGACCGAGCACGAGCGCTGGCTGACCGAAGAACACGTCGGCCGCCCGGTGGTGGTAACCAACTATCCGGAGCACATCAAGGCCTTCTACATGCGCCTGAACGACGACGGCAAGACCGTTGCCGCGATGGACGTGCTGGCCCCGGGCATCGGCGAGATCATCGGCGGCAGCCAGCGCGAAGAGCGCCTGGACGTGCTGGACGCGCGCATGGCCCAGTTCGGCCTGGATCGTGAGCACTACAGCTGGTATCGCGATTTCCGCCGCTATGGTTCGGTGCCGCACGCCGGCTTCGGCCTGGGCTTCGAACGCCTGGTGGTGTACGTCTGCGGGCTGTCCAACATCCGCGATGCGATCCCCTACCCGCGCGCCCCGGGCAGCGCGGACTTCTAAGCCCCACACGACCACGGAGGTACCGCTCCCATGACCCTGTTCTTCGCCCTCTGTTTCGTCGGCGTTGCAGTGGCCGGGTTCAGTGCCTTCGTGATCTTCTGGCCGCTGACCCTGGTGCACGTACGCGATCGCCATCCGGCGCTCGCCGAGCGCTTCGGCAGCGGTGCCTTCCTCAAGCCCGATGCCCTGGCCTGGCTGCTGCGCCGTGACTATCGCCAGCAGCCGGACCGCTCGCTGTCCGGGCTGGCGACGCCGGCCTGGGTATCGCTGCTGACCCTGCTGGCCGGACTGGGCATGGCCGCCCTGCTCTGGCTGGCCTCGCTCTGGTAACACATCCATGAATGACATCACCGCCTCGCGCGACAGCTGGTGGCTGGCCAGCCTCGGCAACACCCTGATCTGGGCGCGCCTGCGCGTGCGCCCGGCCGGCACTGCCGAAGTGCTCGACAGCGATGGCAACACGCTGAGCTATGACAGCGAAGACACCGCGCGTTCGCAGCTGTTCGACGCCGAATTCGTCGAGTACGACGGCCTGGACGAGGAAGACGCGCTGGTGCGCGGCTTCAGCCTGCACGAAGTGCAGCCGCCGCAGGCCGACAGCGATGAAGGCTTGCGCGGCCGCATGATCCAGTCGCTGGGCGGGCGCGCCTGACCCTGCATGTTCACCCCGCGCGCCTTCGCCGAGACCGACCTGCTCTGGCTGGACCGCCTGCTGGCGCGCGACCCGTTCGTTACCGTGCTTACGCCCGGCAGCGATGGCCTGCCGGAGCTGACCCGGATGCCGGTGCTGTACCGGCGTGACGGCGACCAGATCGAACTGCGCGGCCACTGGGCGCGCGCCAACCCGCAGTCGCGCCACCGCGGCGCGGCCAAGGTACTGATCGATGGTCCGCATGGCTACGTCTCGGCCAGCTGGTATCCGGACAAGGAACCCGCTGCGCGGGTACCCACCTGGAACTACGCCGCCGCCGAGCTGCGTGGCCAGCTGCAGGCCTTCGACGATACCGAGGCGCTGGCCGAACTGGTCGGCGCGATCAGCGACCGCTTCGAAGCCAGTGTCGGACAGGCCTGGCATTTCGATCCCACGCGTGCCGAGCATGGCCCGGAGCTGCGCGCCATCGTCGGCTTCCGTTTCCAGGTCGAACAGGTGCAGCTGAAGCTCAAGCTGAGCCAGAACCATCCCGATGCGAACCAGCGCGCCGTGATCGCCGAGCTGGAACAGCTGGGCACCCCCGCTTCCACCGAGTTGGCGCAGTGGATGCGCTGGCACCGCGAACAGGCCGCCCGCAGCGACTGAACGCCCCAGATTCCCGCAGCGCCGCAGCCGGATGGTTGCGGCGCGCCCCCACCCGACGCCAGGGACCCATACATGAAAGACATCCACAAACTGCTGCAGAACAACCGCGACTGGGCCGACCGCATCGAGAAGGAAGACCCCGAGTTCTTCCACCAGCTCGCCAAGCAGCAGCACCCCGAGTACCTGTGGATCGGCTGTTCCGATTCGCGCGTGCCGGCCAACCAGATCATCGGCATGGCCCCGGGTGAAGTGTTCGTGCACCGCAACGTCGCCAACGTGGTCGCGCACACCGACCTGAACTGCCTGAGCGTGGTGCAGTACGCAGTGGACCAGCTGAAGGTGAAGCACATCCTGATCGTCGGCCACTACGGCTGCGGCGGCGTGCATGCCTGCCTGCACAACACACGCGTCGGCCTGGCCGACAACTGGCTGCGCCACGTGGGCGATGTGATGCAGAAGCACACCGGCATCCTCGATGCGATCGAGACCGACGAGCTCAAGCACGCACGCCTGTGCGAACTGAACGTGATCGAGCAGGTGGCCAACCTGTGCCGCTCGACCATCGTGCAGGACGCCTGGGCCCGCGGCCAGAAGCTGATGGTGCACGGCTGGGTCTACAGCCTGAAGGACGGACGCGTGCGCGAGATGGGCATCGACGTCGGTTCGCAGGAAGAGCTGCAGCCTGCGTATGAAAAGGCCCTGTCCTACGTCCCGCGCAAGGGCAAGCGCGACTGATCCCTGACGGATGACCACCATGCTCGCTTCGCCGATCAACCTGCACGCCTGGATCGAAGAAAACCGCCACCTGCTGAAGCCGCCGGTGGGCAACAAGATGATCGATAACGGCGACTTCATCGTGATGGTGGTGGGCGGGCCGAACTCGCGTACCGACTACCACTACGACGAAGGCCCGGAGTGGTTCTACCAGCTCGAAGGCGAGATGGTGCTGAAGGTGCAGGAAGACGGCGCGGTGCGCGACATTCCGATCCGCGCCGGCGAGATCTTCCTGCTGCCGGCAAAGGTGCCGCACTCGCCGCGGCGCCCGCCCGGCGGTGTCGGCCTGGTGGTCGAGCGCAAGCGCCTGCCGCATGAGATGGACGGCGTGATCTGGCACTGCGAGCGCTGCAACCATAAGCTGCACGAAGAATTCTTCCCGCTGCAGAACATCGAGACCGACCTGCCCAAGGTGTTCGCGCGCTATCACGCCAGCCTGGAACTGCGTACCTGCAGCGAGTGCGGGCACGTGGATCCACTGCCGGTGCCAGCGGTGGGCTGAGCCATCGAACGGTAGTTGCCCACCTTGGTGGGCGCTTGCTTGTACGTGCGCCAACCAAGGTTGGCGACTACCGGGCCATGCGGCACCGGCGTTGGGTTGGCAGCTACCGGGCCATGCCCCAGGCGCTACACTGGCGATCCCGTTGCAGCCTGTTGCCCGACCATGTCCGACCTGCTCAGCCGCACCCACGCCATTGCCCTGGACGCCGCCGATCCACTGCGCCCGCTGCGCAATGAATTCCTGATTCCGCGCCATGGTGGCGGCGAGCAGACCTACTTCGTCGGCAACTCGCTGGGCCTGCAGCCGCGTGGCGCGCAGGCGGCCGTGCAGGAAGTGATGAAGCAGTGGGGCGAGCTGGCGGTGGAAGGCCACTTCACCGGCCCCACGCAGTGGCTGTCCTACCACCGCCTGGTGAGCGCGCAGCTGGCCCGCGTGGTCGGTGCGCTGCCCAGCGAAGTGGTGGCGATGAACACGCTGAGCGTGAACCTGCACCTGATGATGGTCAGCTTCTACCGGCCGACGGCCGAGCGTCCGGTGATCCTGATGGAAGCCGGCGCATTCCCGACCGACCGCCACGCAGTGGAAGCACAGATCCGCTTCCATGGCTTCGACCCGGCCGAATGCCTGGTGGAAGTGCAACCGGACGAAGCCAATGGAACGATCTCGCTGAACGCCATCGAGGGCGCCATCACCGAATACGGCCCGCGCCTGGCGCTGGTGCTGTGGCCCGGCGTGCAGTACCGCACCGGCCAGGCCTTCGACCTCGATGCGATCACCCGCGCCGCACGCCTGCAGGGCGCACGCATCGGCTTCGACCTGGCGCACTCGGTCGGCAACCTGCCGCTGCGCCTGCATGACGTGGCCCCTGATTTCGCCGTGTGGTGTCACTACAAGTACCTGAACAGCGGCCCGGGCGCGGTTGCCGGCGCCTTCGTCCACGAGCGCCATCACCGCGACACCACCCTGCCGCGCTTTGCCGGCTGGTGGGGCCATGAGGAATCCACCCGCTTCCAGATGGCACCGCAGTTCACGCCGGCCATCGGTGCCGAAGGCTGGCAGCTGAGCAATCCGCCAATCCTCGGTCTGGCGCCGCTGCGCGCCTCGCTGGACCTGTTCGAGCGCGCCGGCATGGAGGCGCTGCGCAGCAAGTCGCTGGCACTGACCGGCATGCTGGAAGCACTGGTCCGTGCGCGCCTGTCCGGCGTGCTGGACATCATCACTCCGGCCGAGCCGCAGCGCCGTGGCTGCCAGTTGTCGCTGCGCGTGATCGGTGGCCGCGAGCGCGGCCGTGCGCTGTTCGAGCATCTGCGCGGCATCGGCGTGCTCGGCGACTGGCGCGAACCCGACGTGATCCGCATCTCGCCCACCCCGCTCTACAACCGCTACCTGGACGTGCACCACTTCGTCGAGGAAGTGGAAGCCTGGGCCGGCCTCTAAGTCGGCCCCTCCCCTACTGCTGGACAGTTCGTTGATCGCACATGCTTCCCGCTCGTTGAGCATTATCGGTGCCGGCCTCGCCGGGTCCCTGCTGGCCATCCTGCTGTCACGCCAGGGCTGGCGCATCACCCTGTACGAACGCCGCGGCGATCCGCGCGTGGCCGACTACGAGAGCGGCCGCTCGATCAACCTGGCGTTGGCCGAGCGTGGGCGCAACGCACTGCGCCAGGCCGGCGTGGAAGACGAGGTGATGGCACGTGCGGTGATGATGCGCGGGCGCATGGTGCATCCACGCGACGGCGAGCCGCAGCTGCAGCGCTATGGCCGCGACGACAGCGAAGTGATCTGGTCGATCCACCGCAGCGACCTGAACACCACGCTGCTGGAGCTGGCCGAACAGGCTGGCGCCACCGTGCACTTCCATCGCCGCCTGCACACCGTCGATTTCGATGCGGGTTACGCACGCTTCATCGATGACCGTGACGACAGCCCGCACGACATCCGTTTCGACACCCTGATCGGTGCCGACGGTGCCGGTTCGGCACTGCGTGCGGCGATGAACCGGCGCGCGCCGCTGGGCGAGGACATCGCCTTCCTCGACCACTCCTACAAGGAGCTGGAGATCCCGCCGGCTGCCGATGGCAGCTTCCGCATCGAGCGCAATGCGCTGCACATCTGGCCGCGCGGCCACTACATGTGCATCGCCCTGCCCAACCACGAAGGCACCTTCACCGTCACCCTGTTCCTGCCCAACCAGGGCGATCCCAGCTTCGCCACGGTCAATACCGGGGCGCAGGCCGAGGCGCTGTTCGCGCGCGAGTTCGCCGACACCCTGCCGTTGATCCCGAACCTGCGCGCGGACTGGGAGCAGCATCCACCGGGCCTGCTTGGCACGCTCACCCTGGAACGCTGGCACCAGCAGGGCCGCGCGGTGCTGATCGGCGACGCCGCGCATGCGATGGTGCCGTTCCACGGCCAGGGCATGAACTGCGCGTTCGAGGACTGCGTTGCGCTGGCCCGCCACCTGATGGAGGCGGATGATCTGGAAGGCGCGTTCGCCGCGTTCGAAGCCGAGCGCAAGCCGAATGCACGTGCCATCCAGCAGATGGCACTGGAGAACTACCTGGAGATGCGTGACCGCGTGGCCGATCCCGCCTTCCTGCTGCAGCGCGAGCTGGAGCAGGAACTGCAGCGGCGCTGGCCGACCCGTTTCGTACCGCACTACACGATGGTCACCTTCCTGCACACGCCGTACGCCGAAGCGCTGCGCCGCACTGATCTCCAGCGCGAGATGCTGGTGGCGGCCACCGCAGGTCACGATTCACTGGGCAACATCGACTGGGCCGCACTGGAAGTACAGATCCACGCCCAGCTGCCGGTCCTGGAGGGCGCGCACTGATGGCTGACAGCTTCCTGTTCTACGACCTGGAAACCTTCGGGCAGGACCCACGGCGCACGCGCATCTCGCAGTACGCCGCCATCCGCACCGACGCCGACCTCAACGAAATCGACACCCCGGTCAGCTTCTTCGTGCGCCCGGCCGATGACCTGCTGCCCTCACCGATGGCCACCCTGGTCACCGGCATCACCCCGCAGCAGGCACTGGCCGAGGGCATCAGCGAGGCCGAAGCCTTCGATCGCATCAACGAGCAGCTGTCGCGCCCCGGCACCTGTGCGCTGGGCTACAACACGCTGCGCTTCGACGATGAGTTCGTACGCTACGGGCTGTTCCGCAACTTCCACGACCCATACGAACGCGAGTGGCGCAACGGCAATTCGCGCTGGGACCTGCTGGACATGCTGCGGCTGATGCGCGCCATGCGCCCGGATGGCATCCAGTGGCCGTTGCGCGAGGATGGCGCCACCTCGTTCAAGCTCGAACACCTGGCCGAAGCCAACAACGTGCGCGAAGGCGATGCGCACGAAGCGCTGTCCGACGTGCGCGCCACCATCGGCATGGCGCGGCTGTTCAAGCAGTCGCAGCCACGCCTGTGGGACTACGCACTGAAGCTGCGTGACAAGCGCTTCGT
This sequence comes from Stenotrophomonas sp. GD03794, assembly GCF_029842145.1. Lineage (NCBI taxonomy): Bacteria > Pseudomonadati > Pseudomonadota > Gammaproteobacteria > Lysobacterales > Lysobacteraceae > Stenotrophomonas > Stenotrophomonas sp. GD03794. Next base: position 37,995 of record NZ_JAOCFV010000017.1, on the reverse strand, counting down.
CGGTAGCCTGCTGGACGTGGCCGCGATGAAGCCGGTACTGCACATTTCCATGCGCTACCCGGCCAGTCGCCTGTGTGCGGCCCCGGTGCTGCCGCTGGCCACGCACCCGACCATCAACAACCGGGTGATCGTGTTCGACCTGGATGGCGAGATCGACGACCTGCTGGAACTGCCGGCCGAGGTGATCGCACAGCGCCTGTACATGCGCGCCAGTGAACTGCCCGAAGGCGTGGCGCGGGTGCCGCTGAAGGAAGTGCACCTGAACAAGGTGCCGGCGCTGATCGCCTGGAACCACCTGCGCGCCGATGACCACGCACGCCTCGGTCTGGACGTGGCCGCGATCGAGGCCAAGGTGGAACGCCTGCGCGCGTTCGCCCCGCAGCTGGCCGAGAAGGCCCGGCAGGTCTACAACCAGCCCCGCGCCGCCACCGTGGCCGACGTCGATGCCTCGCTCTACGACGGCTTCCTCGGCAATGGCGACAAGCCGCTGCTTGCGCTGGCACGCACCACCGCACCGGAGCAGCTGGCCGCGCTGGAAGGCCGCTTCCGCGACCCGCGCCTGCCGGAGCTGCTGTTCCGCTACCGCGCGCGCAATCATCCCGACAGCCTCGCGCCGGCTGAACGCCAGCGCTGGCAGGATTACCGCCGCCAGCGCCTGCTCGGAGACGGCGGGCTGGGCGAACTCAACCTGCCCCAGTACCAGCAGCAGCTCGATGCACTGGCCGCCGAAGCGCCCGACGATGCGCGGCGCCAGGCCCTGCTGCAATCGCTGCGCGACTGGGGCCAGCACCTGCAGGAGACCTTGTGAGTACCTATTTCTCGGACGCCAGCTTCAAGTTCCTGCGCAGTCTGGCGCGGCATAACGACAAGGCATGGTTCAACGACCACCGCCAGCAGTACGAAGACCACGTGCGGCAGCCGTTCCTGCGCCTGCTGGGCGACCTTCAGCCGGCGCTGGCCGAGGTCAGCGACCACTTCCGCGCCGATACCCGCGGCGTCGGCGGCTCGCTGTTCCGCATCCATCGCGACGCGCGCTTCTCCAACGACAAATCCCCGTACAAGACCTGGCAGGGTGCACGCCTGTTCCATGAGCGCCGCCGCGAGGTGGCCGCGCCCTCGTTCTACGTGCACCTGCAGCCAGGCGAGAGCTTCGTCGGTGCCGGCCTGTGGCATCCGGAACCGGAGACCCAGCGCCGCGTGCGCCATTTCATCCTCGACAACCCCGGCAGCTGGAAGGCCGCCGCGCATGCACCGGCCCTGCGCAAGCGCTTCGACTTCGAGGAGAGCGAAAAGCTGGTGCGGCCGCCGCGCGGCTTCCCGGCCGACTTCGAATTCATCGATGACCTCAAGCACCGCAACTGGGTGATGTGGCGCTCGCTGGACGACGCCACCATGACCGGCCCGCGCCTGCTGTCCACGCTGGGCAAGGACCTGGCTGCGCTCGGCCCGTTCGTCGACTATCTGTGCGCGGCGCTGGACCTGGAGTTCTGATGCCGTTGGCACAGCAACGCCGCACGCTGGGCCGCACCGGCCTGGCGGTTTCGCCGGTGGGCCTGGGCTGTTCCGGCTTCTGGGGGCATCGCCGCTTCCCGGAACAGTCGGCCGCGCTCGTCGTCGAGCATGCACTGGCACAGGGCGTGAACCTGTTGGACACCGGCCACAACTATTCCGGTTTCCACGCCGAGCCGCGACTGGGCCGCATCCTGCGCCCGTTGCTGAAACGATACCCGCGCGAGTCGCTGGTGATTTCCAGCAAGGGCGGCACACTGACCGGCCAGGCCGGCGTCAGCGGCGCCGAGCAACGCAATTTCTCGCCGGCAGCCATCACCGCCAGCTGCGAGGCCTCGCTGCGCAACCTCGGCCTGGATTACCTGGATATCTACCAGCTGCACGGTGCCAGCCAGCACGACATCAACGATGACCTGCTGGCCGCACTGCAACGCCTGCGCGAACGCGGGCTGATCCGGCACACCGGCATCAATACGCACACGGCATCGACCCTGCGCTGGATGATCGACCATCCCATGCTGTTCGACGTGGTGCTTCTGGACTACAACGCCCTGCAGCAGGACCGTGAACCCCTCATCGACCAGTTGCATGCGGTGGGCATCGGCGTGCTGGCCGGCACCGTGCTGGCGCAGGGCCATCTGCTGCCACCACGCCCGCGCCTGCCACGACCGGCGGATGCCTGGTACCTGGCCAGGGCCTGGCTCAAGCCGAGCAGCCGTCAACTGATGCGCAGCGCACGCAATATGCGGAAGGCACTCGCCGCCATCCGCAGCCAGCGCCCGGCCCAGACCGCGTTTGCCTACGCGCTCGGCCATCCCGGCGTAGCCAGTGGCATCTTGGGCACCACCCGCACCGGCAGCCTGGACGAAGTTCTGGCGACGCGGCTTGAGGCACTGACCGCAGCCGAACGCCAACAGCTGGTGAGCGCCTTCGGTGATGGCGGCGGATCACCCAGTCATTGAGTCTTCACCCCATGCTGCTGCGGTTGCGGCAGTCTGGGCGGCATGAAGAAACTCACCGCACTCGTTGTGCTGCTGGTCCTGGCCTTGGCCGCCTGGTGGTTCGGCGGCCCGTACATGACCGTCAATGGCCTGTCCAAGGCCATCGAACAGCGCGACACCGCGCGCCTGGAGCGTTACGTCGATTTCCCGCGCGTGCGCAGCAGCCTGCGCGCGCAGCTCAATGACTATCTGGTGCGCCAGGCCGGCCCGGATGTGGCGGCCAGCCCGTTCGGTGCCCTGCTGTACGGGCTGGGCGACCAGCTTGGTGGTGCCGCGGTGGACACCATGGTGACCCCGACCGGGATCGGCGCGATGCTGCAGGGCCACGTGCTGTGGAAGCGTGGCCGCAATGAACTGCAGGGCGGCGATGCCTTCGGCCCGACCGAACCCGCGCGGCCGCTGAAGCACGCCGAACATCATTTCGAAGCGCTGGACCGCTTCGTGATCGACGTCGATCGCGGCCCCGGCCAGCCCCCCTTAAAGGTGGTGCTGGAACCGCAGGGCCTGCGCTGGAAGGTGGTGGACCTGCAGCTGGGGATGTCCGGCAGCCCGTGACGGGTCATGCCCTTCGATGGCGCTGCTTTCGGTAGGTGCCCACCTTGGTGGGCACGGATGCGCGCCAACCAAGGTTGGCGACTACCGGGGCATGGCGCTCTGGTAGATGCCCACCTTGGTGGGCATGGATCCAGGACGGCGCCAACCCAGGTTGGCAACTACCAGACCCTACCCCTCGTTGGCGACACCATGCGGTACGTGGCCGGCGGCCACATGCTCGCGGGCGCTGTCGATGTTGTGCTGCGAATCATCGAAGAAGATGTCGGCACCGAACGCCTGCAGGAACGGCCCCTTGTGGCGGCCGCCGAGGAACAGCGCCTCGTCCAGGCGCACGCCCCACTCGCGCAGGGTGCGGATCACCCGCTCATGCGCCGGTGCCGATCGCGCGGTGACCAGCGCGGTACGGATCGGCGCACTGTCGCCGGCCGGGAACACTTCCTGCAGCGTGTGCAACGCCGACAGGAAGCCACGGAACGGCCCGCCGCTGAGCGGCTCGCGGGCCCGCTCGCGCTCGTGGCGGCCAAAGGCTTCCACGCCCTGCTCGCGCGAAATGCGCTCACTCTCGTCACCGAAGATCACGGCGTCACCGTCGAAGGCGATGCGCAGCTGACCGGCCGGGCGACCGGTATCGATCTGATCGGCCGCCGCGGCGGCGGTTTCGCCCGGCGGCTTGGGCAGGATGGTCGCCGCCGCAATGCCATGGCGCAGCGCGCTGCGCACCGATTCCGGGTTGGCCGACAGGAACAGGTCGGTGCCGAACGGCTTCACGTACGGCCAGGTCGGCTCGCCGGCGGTGAACGTCGCGCGGATGATGCCCAGGCCGTAGTGCTGGATCGAATTGAAGATGCGCAGGCCGGTATCGGCCGAATTGCGCGACAGCAGGATCACCTCGACCCGCGGGTTCTCCGGGCTGGCGCCCTGGTTCAGCGCCAGCAACTTGCGCACCACCGGGAAGGCCACGCCGGGGCCGAGGATATCGTCCTCGTGCTGGCGCTGGAATTCGGCATAGGCCGCCACGCCATCGCTCTCGAACAGCGCGTGGCTTTCCTCGAGGTCGAACAGGGCGCGCGAGGTCACCGCGACGGTCAGCAAACGGGGGGAGTTGTCGCCCATCGGTGGGGGTCCTTCAAGCGGTCGGCGGGGCCGGCCGCCTATTGTCGTCAAAAAACGAACTGTTCGCTCAGGATCCGGTCTTCCAGGTTGTGCTCCGGGTCGAACAGCAGGGTCACGCGGCGGTCCTTCGACTCGCGGATGGTCACCTCGACCACGTCGCGGGTCTCGTGCGAATCCGCTGTAACGCTGACCGGGCGCTTGTACGGATCAAGCACTCGGAAACGCACCTCGGTGTCGGCCTTGAGAATCGCCCCGCGCCAGCGTCGCGGCCGGTAAGGGGCCAACGGCGTCAGCGCGATGGTATGCGAGCCCAGCGGCAGCACCGGTCCGTGCGCGGAATAGTTGTAGGCGGTGCTGCCGGCTGGGGTGGCCACCAGCACGCCGTCACCGATCAGCTCGGCCACGCGTTCCTGGCCGTTGAGGTCGATGCCGATATGCGCGGCCTGCCGGGTCTGGCGCAGCAGTGACACATCGTTGTAGGCCAGCGAACCGGTGCTGGTGCCCGACTCGGTCAGCGCCACCATTTCCAGCGGGCGCAGGTTGGCCGGTTCGGCACGGGCAATGCGGGCCTGCACGTCGTCGTCGCCGCGGTACTGGTTCATCAGGAAACCAACGGTGCCCAGCTTCATGCCGAACACCGGCTTGCCCAGGTGACCATGCCGATGCAGGGTCTGCAGCATGAAGCCGTCGCCACCCAGCGGACACAGCACGTCGGCCTGCTCCGGCGCATGATCGCCATAGCGCGAGACCATCGCGGCGCGGGCCATCTGTGCAGGTTCGGTGGCGCTGGCCAGGAAAGCGATGCGGGGGGTGTCGCTCATCGGTGGATCCGGGAGGAAACTGATGAAGAGCATAACCGAGCGCCGGGGGTTGGACCGCGCGGGGCGGATGACCGGCATATTCGCCGGGACACGCCGTAAACCCATCCCTGGGGGCTCGATCGCGCCATCCATGGCGCTCACGGTCCCGGCGGATATGCCGGTCATCCACCTGGCAGGTTCACAGCCGGCGTCGGGACAGGTGGTCGCAAAAGGCCAAAGGCAGAAACAGAACGGCCCCGCTTTCGCGGGGCCGTTCCTCCAACTGCTGCAGATCAGGAGCCCCCCCTGAGTCAGGGGGGCGCGCCAACGGCGCGGGGGTCTGGGAGCATGGTTGGCATGGGGCCCACGGTTTGCAGAGCAAACCGTGGGGCGTCAGCGCGAATGCGCTTACGCACCATGCGCGGCCAGCTGGCCCAGGCGCTGGACGGCGACCGAGACGGTCGGGTAGTCCAGGGTCTTCTGCTCGGCCAGTTCGGCCAGCATCGCCAAGGTGAAGCGCAGGCTGTTGTCGTCACGGCCCATCCAGGCTGCGACCTTGGCTTCCGCGCTGCTGCCCTTGGTGCCCAGCACCTGGCCGGCCAGGTTGCGGTGGTTGGCCGCCAGTTCGTCACGCAGCACGCCACGTGCCACGGCGTGCCAACGGCCATTGACCTCCAGCGCGTCGACCTGCTCGAACAGCCACGGCAGCTGCAGGGCATCGCCCAGGCGGAAGTGGACCTTGGACACGTCCACCGGCTTCAGCTTGCGGGTACGGGCCAGCTCGATGATGTCGAACGCCGGCTCCAGGAAGTGCAGTTCGGCCAGCTGCTGCGCCAGGGCGGACGGCAGGCCCTTTTCCTTCCACTCGGCCACCAGGGCTTCGTAGGTCGGACGCTGCGAATCCGGCAGCACACCCGACGCAACGCGGATGTCGTTGAACGGACCCTGGTAACGGTTGACCGCTTCGGTGATGCCCGGCATCGCACCCGGGCGCGACAGCAGCCAGCGCACGAACGAGCGCTGCAGCTTCCAGATCACTTCCAGTGCGTCGATCTGCACCGACTCCGGCACCTTGCCGTCGAGGGCATCGATCTGTGCCCACAGCGCGCGCGCATCCAGCGTTTCACGGCTGATGGTGTAGGCCTTGGCGACCTCGGCGATGGAGCGGCCGGTGTCTTCCTGCATGCGCATCAGGAAGGTGGCGCCCATGCGGTTGATGGTCTGGTTGGTCACGGCCGTGGCGATGATTTCGCGCTTCAGGCGGTGACGCTCCATCGCGTCGGCGTACTTCTTCTGCAGCGGGGTCGGGAAGTAGCGCTGCAGTTCCTTGGACAGGTACGGATCTTCCGGGATGTCCGAATCCAGCAGCTGGGCGAACGCCACCAGCTTGGAGTAGGACAGCAGCACCGACAGTTCCGGACGGGTCAGGCCCTGGCCGCGTGCCTTGCGCTGCGACAGCTCGGCGTCGGACGGCAGGAATTCGATCTGGCGATCGAGCAGGCCCTGCTGTTCAAGCGTACGGATGAAGTGCTGCTTGGAACCCAGGCGCTTGACCGCCATCCGCTCCATCAGGCTCAGCGCCTGGTTCTGGCGGTAGTTGTCGTTGAGCACCAGCTCGGCGACTTCATCGGTCATCGAGGCCAGCAGCTTGTTGCGCTGCTCGACGGTCAGCTTCTTGGCCCGCACCACATCGTTGAGCAGGATCTTGATGTTGACTTCATGGTCGGAGGTGTCGACACCGGCCGAGTTGTCGATGAAGTCGGTGTTGAGCAGCACGCCGGCCTGGGCAGCTTCGATGCGGCCCAGCTGGGTCATGCCCAGGTTGCCGCCCTCGCCCACCACCTTGCAGCGCAGCTCGCCACCGTTCACGCGCAGGGCGTTGTTGGCGCGGTCGCCGACATCGCTGTGCTGCTCGCTGGCGGCCTTGACGTAGGTACCGATGCCGCCGTTCCACAGCAGGTCGACCGGCGCCTTCAGGATCGCGCTCATCAGGTCGTTCGGCGACAGCGCCTTGACGTTCTCGTCCAGGCCCAGCACTTCACGCACCTGCGGGGTGATCTCGATCGACTTCAGGCTGCGCGGGTACACGCCGCCGCCCTTGCTGATCAGCTTGGCATCGTAGTCCGCCCAGCTCGAACGCGGCACGGTGAACAGGCGCTCACGTTCGACGAACGTGGTGGCTGCATCCGGGTTCGGGTCCAGGAAGATGTGGCGATGATCGAACGCAGCGACCAGGCGGATGTGGCGCGACAGCAGCATGCCGTTGCCGAACACGTCGCCGGACATGTCGCCGACGCCGACCGCGGTGAAGTCCTGGCTCTGGCTGTCACGGCCCAGCGCACGGAAGTGGCGCTTGACCGACTCCCATGCACCGCGTGCGGTGATGCCCATGCCCTTGTGGTCGTAACCGACCGAACCACCGGAGGCGAATGCATCGCCCATCCAGAAGCCGTGCGCGATGGCCAGGCCGTTGGCGATGTCGGAGAAGGTCGCGGTGCCCTTGTCGGCGGCCACCACCAGGTACGGATCGTCCATGTCGTGGCGCACGACATCCACCGGCGGCACGATCTTGTTGTTGACGATGTTGTCGGTGATGTCCAGCAGGCCCTGGATGAACAGCTTGTAGCAGGCCACGCCGTTGGCGAAGACCGCGTCGCGGTCGCCGTTCACCGGCGGGGTCTTGGCGAAGAAGCCGCCCTTCGCGCCGACCGGCACGATGACGGTGTTCTTGACCATCTGTGCCTTGACCAGGCCCAGCACTTCGGTACGGAAGTCTTCACGACGGTCCGACCAGCGCAGGCCACCACGGGCGACCGCGCCGAAGCGCAGGTGGGTACCTTCCACGCGCGGGCCGTAGACGAAGATTTCGCGGTACGGGCGCGGCTTCGGCAGGTCCGGCACCAGCGCCGAATCGAACTTGAAGCTGATGACATGGCCGTGCTGGCCGTTGGCATCGGTCTGGTAGTAGCTGGTACGCAGGGTCGCGTCGATCACGCCCATGAACGAGCGCAGGATGCGGTCCTCGTCCAGGCTGGACACGCGGTCCATCAGCTTCAGCAGCGCATCGCGCGCGGCCTGCATCTGCGCGTCGCGGTCACCCTTGCGGGCGTCGACCACGGTCTTGAGCACCTTCAGGGTGGCGTCGTCGCCAGCGGCCAGTACATCGAAGTGCGCCTTCAGCTGGGCCTGGCCGGCAGCGATGTCGTCCTTGCCTTCGTGGCCGGTGGCCGGATCGAAGCGGGCTTCGAACAGCTCGACCAGCAGGCGGGCCAGCAGCGGGTAGCGCGCGAAGGTGCCTTCCACGTAGGCCTGCGAGAACGGCACGCCGGTCTGCAGCAGGTACTTGCAGTAGCCACGCAGCATGGCGACCTGGCGCCAGTGCAGGCCGGCAGCCAGCACCAGGCGGTTGAAGCCGTCGTTCTCGGCATCGCCGTGCCAGACGCGGGCGAAGGTCTCGCCGAAGGCTTCATCGACGCTGGCGGCATCGATCGCGCCGGCGGTCGACTCGACCTCGAAGTCCTGCACGTACACCGGCGCGTTGTCGACCGACAGGCGGTACGGACGCTCGGCGATCACGCGCAGGCCCATGTTTTCCATCATCGGCAGCGCGTCCGACAGCGGAATGTCGTCCAGCTGGCGATACAGCTTCAGGCGCAGGCCATCACCGCTTTCGCGCGGCACGGCCTGCAGGCTCAGGCGCAGGTCGTCCGGGCCGGTCAGGGCATCGAGCTGGCTGACATCGTTGGCGGCAACCGCGGTGCTGTTGTCTTCGATGTAGCCGGCCGGCAGTGCCTTGCCGATACGGGCGGCGATGCGCAGGCCTTCGGTCTCGCCGTGGCGGGTGACCAGCGCTTCGCGCAGGTCGTCCTGCCAGTTGCGCAGCACCTGGGCCAGCTTCTGTTCCAGTTCGGCGGTATCGACGTCGAGCATTTCACCCGGCTTCGGGCGCACGATCAGGTGCACCTGGGCCAGCGGCGATTCGCCCAGCACCACCGAGCTGTCCACGTATTCGCCATGCAGCGCTTCCTTCAGCATCGCTTCGATGCGCAGGCGCACGTCGGTGTTGAAGCGCTCGCGCGGCAGGTAGACCAGCGCGGAGATGAAACGGCTGTACTTGTCACGGCGCAGGAACAGGCGGCTGCGCACGCGCTCCTGCAGGCCCAGCACGCCCATGGCGGTGCGGAACAGTTCGTCCTCGCTGGACTGGAACAGTTCTTCGCGCGGCAGGGTTTCCAGGATGTGGCGCAGGGCCTTGCCGCTGTGGCTGGCCGGGGCCAGGCCCGACTGCTTCATCACGTGCTCGTGGCGCTGGCGCACCAGCGGGATTTCCCACGGGCGACGGTTGTAGGCGCTGGAGGTGAACAGGCCAAGGAAGCGCTGCTCGCCGATGATCTTGCCCTTGGCGTCGAATTCCAGCACGCCGATGTAGTCCATGTAGCCGGCGCGGTGCACGCGCGAACGGGCATTGGTCTTGGTCAGGATCAGCGCGTCCTTCAGGCCGGACGTGGCGTTCAGGCCCTGCGCGGCCAGGGTCTTGACCGGACGGGCGGCGGACTTGTCCTTGCCGCGCATCAGGCCCAGGCCGGTGTCGTTCAGCGGCGCCAGCACGTCTTCCTTGCCCTGCTTCTCGACGCGGTACTCGCGGTAGCCGAAGAAGGTGAAGTGGTTGTCGGCGGCCCAGCGCAGGAATTCCTGTGCTTCCTTGCGCGAGGCGGCATCGACCGGCAGCTGGCGGCTGCCCAGGTCGTCGGCCAGCGCCAGTGCCTTGTCCTTCATCGGCTGCCAGTCGCGCACGATCGCACGCACTTCGTCCAGCGCCTTGTTGATGGCCTGCTCGATGGCGGCCATGGCTTCGGCCGGCTGGCGGTCGATTTCCAGCAGCATCACCGACTCGGCATCCCCCTCGCCGACCTTGACCAGCTTGCCGGCCTTGTCGCGGGTGAAGCGCAGCACCGGGTGGCCCAGCACGTGGACGCCCACGCCCTGTTCGGCCAGCGACATGGTGACGGTGTCGACCAGGAACGGCATGTCGTCGTTGACGATCTGCAGCACGGTGTGCGGCGATTCCCAACCATTGGCCTTCGCGGTCGGATTGAACACGCGGACGTTGGCCTTGCCGGCCTTGCGGGCACGGGCAAATTCCAGCGTCTCAGCCGCGAGAGCGGCCCACTCTTCAGCGCTGTGGTGCGGGAACTCGTCCGACTCCATGCGCTTGTAGAAGTCAGTGGCGAAGGCCACCGCTTCGGCCTGTGCGGCCGCGGGGTAACGCTTGCGCAATGCCGTGTACACCGGCTCCAGGGAGAAACCAGCGGTCACTGCGACCTCCGACTCTGCTGGTTTGGTCTTGTTTTTCACGGTCTTGGCTGCGGTTTTTTGCGGTTTCATGGCAGAGCGATGCGCTTGCTCAGTTGGGAAAATGAAATTGTAGCCCTACCGCACGAAAAGGCCTTGCTGCAGGACGGAATAAGTAGATTCGGGTTTGCTGCGGTTTAGACGCCTATTCAGTTCGCACCGGTATGGTCCTGGCACCCACTTCAGCACTGCCGACAGGATCGGCAAAGCGTGTTACCGGAAGACACACGCGGCGACGCCGATTCGATTCCACAATCCTGAACTGGACGGTATAGTCCACCGCGTGAACCCGGCCTACCTCCCCGTCGCCCTCGACGCACGCGATGAGCGCGTGTTCGATGCCGTGCGCGAGCTGTTGGCCCAGCAGGGCATGCAGATGAGCATGGACGCGGTGGCCCAGCATGCCGGCTGTTCCAAGCAGACCCTGTACTCGCGCTATGGCAGCAAGCAGGAACTGCTGCGCCGGGTGATGCAGCGCCATGTCGGCCACGCCACCGGGGCCATGGTTCGTGCACTCCGCAGTGACGACCTGCGTGCCAGCCTGCTCCAGTTCGCCACCGACTTCCTGGAGCATTTCAACCAACCGCACGTAGGACAGGCCTGTCGGCTGATCGCCGCCGATGCGTCACAGTTTCCCGAAGAGGCGCGTACGCTGTACCGGCATGGTGCCGGCGCGTTGACGCTTCATCTTGCTGAATGGATTGAAACCGTTTGCATGCAAGGCCAGCTCCGGCATGACGACCCGCACTTCATGGCCGAACTGCTGCTGAGCATGATCGCCGGTCAGGATTTCGACAAACAGCGCTTCCATACCCCCCATCGCGATGACGCGCTGCTGCGTCGGCGTTGGGCAGAGTTCTCCGTCGACAGCTTCCTGCGCGCGTTCGCGCCACAGCCGTCGCCGGCCCCGTCTACAAACCAACCCCGGAGTTCCTCCTGATGACCGCCCCACTCCGCACCCTTGCCTTGACGTGCGCCGTTGCTGTCGCTCTGGCTGCCTGCAAGAAGCCGGAACAGCAGATGCCCCCGCCGCCGGAGGTGGGCGTGATCGACGCCAAGCCGCAGACCCTGCCGCTGCAGCGCGAGCTGGTCGGCCGCCTGTCGCCGTTCCGCAGCGCCGACGTCCGCGCACGCGTGCCCGGCGTGCTGCTCAAGCGCGTCTACCAGGAAGGCTCGCAGGTCAAGCAGGGCCAGACCCTGTTCCTGATCGACCCGGCGCCGCTGCGTGCCTCGCTCAACGCCTCCGAGGCACAGCTGGCCTCGGCCCGCGCGACCTACGCCAATGCCAAGGTCGCCGCCGACCGCGCACGTTCGCTGGCCCCGCAGCAGTTCGTCTCCAAGGCCGACCTGGACAATGCCGAATCGGCCGAGCGCACCGCGCTGGCCGCGGTCAAGCAGGCCGAAGCATCGGTGACCTCCTCGCGCATCAACCTGGGCTATACCGAAGTGACCGCACCGATCAGCGGCGTGGCCAACAAGCAGCAGGTCACCGAAGGTGCGCTGGTCGGCCAGGGCGATGTGACCCTGCTGACCACCGTTGACCAGCTCGACCCGCTGTACGTCAACTTCTCGCTGAGCGTGGACGAGCTGACCCAGCTGCGCGCGCAGCAGGCCAAGGGCGCGCTGGCGCTGTCCGGCGACGGCAAGGCCACGGTCAACGTCAAGCTGGCCGACGGCACCACGTACAGCGAGCCGGGCACGCTGGACTTCTCCTCGACCACGGTCGACCCGGCCACCGGCGCGGTGTCGCTGCGTGCGCTGCTGCCGAACCCGCAGCAGATCCTGCTGCCCGGCGCCTTCGTCAGCTTCCAGGCCAACCTCGGCGAGCGCAACAACGCCTACCTGGTGCCGCAGCAGGCGCTGCTGCGCGACACCACCGGCGGCTACGTGATGGTGGTCGGCGCCGACGGCAAGGTCGTGCGCAAGAACGTGAAGACCGATGGCGCGCAGAACGGCAACTGGCTGGTCAGCGACGGCCTGGCTGCCGGTGACAAGGTGATCGTGGCCGGCGTGCAGAAGGTCAAGGAAGGTGCACCGGCAGTGGCCAAGCCGTGGACCCCGGGGCAGGACGCCAACGGCAAGCCTGCCGCAGGCGGCGCCGCTCCGGCGGGCGCAGCACCGGCCGCAGGCAAGGCACCGGCCGATGCGGCCAAGCCGGCCGCCACCGATTCGAACAAGCAGTAACGGGAACCTTCCGTCATGCCTAAATTTTTCATCGAACATCCAGTCTTCGCCTGGGTGGTTGCGATCCTGATCTCGCTCAGCGGCGTGATCGCGATCCTCAACCTGGGCGTGGAGTCCTATCCCAACATCGCCCCGCCGCAGGTCACCGTCTCGGCGACCTACCCGGGCGCCAGTGCGGACACCACCGAGAAATCGGTCACCCAGGTGATCGAGCAGCAGCTGACCGGTATCGATCACCTGCTGTACTTCAGCTCCTCGTCGGCCTCCAACGGCCGTGCGCAGATCACCCTGACCTTCGAGACCGGTACCGATCCGGACATCGCCCAGGTGCAGGTGCAGAACAAGGTCTCGCTGGCCACGCCACGACTGCCTTCGGAAGTAACCCAGCAGGGCGTGGTGGTGGCCAAGGCCAACGCCGGCTTCCTGATGGTGATCGCGCTGCAGTCCGATACGCCGGCCATCAACCGTGACGCCCTGAACGACATCGTCGGTTCGCGCGTGCTCGACCAGGTCTCGCGTATCCCCGGCGTCGGCAGCACCCAGCAGTTCGGTTCCGAGTACGCCATGAACATCTGGCTGAACCCGGAGAAGATGCAGGGCTACGGCCTGTCGGCCAGCCAGGTGCTGGCCGCGGTGCGTGCGCAGAACGTGCAGTTCGCTGCCGGTGCGCTGGGTTCGGACCCGTCGCCGGAAGGCCAGCACTTCACCGCCACGGTCTCGGCCGAAGGCCGCTTCAGCTCGCCGCAGGAGTTCGAGAACATCATCCTGCGCGCCAATGCTGACGGCTCGCGCGTGCTGCTGAAGGACATCGCCCGCGTTGCCTTCGGTGCCAACAACTACGGCTTCGACACCCAGTACAACGGCAAGCCGACCGGCGCCTTCGCCATCCAGCTGCTGCCGGGCGCCAACGCCCTGAACGTGGCCGATGCGGTACGCGCCAAGATGGATGAGCTGCAGCCCAGCTTCCCGTCCGGCGTGACCTGGTTCTCGCCGTACGACAGCACCACCTTCGTCAAGATCTCCATCCAGGAAGTGGTCAAGACACTGTTCGAAGCAGTGTTCCTGGTGTTCCTGGTGATGCTGATCTTCCTGCAGAACTTCCGCGCCACGCTGATCCCGACCCTGGTCATCCCGGTGGCCCTGCTCGGCACCTTCCTGGGCATGTGGATGATCGGCTTCACGATCAACCAGCTGACCCTGTTCGCGATGGTGCTGGCGATCGGCATCGTGGTCGATGACGCCATCGTGGTGATCGAGAACGTCGAACGCATCATGACCGAGGAAGGCCTGGCGCCGAAGCCGGCCACGCAGAAGGCGATGACCCAGATCACCGGCGCGGTGGTGGCGATCACCGTCGTGCTGGCCGCGGTGTTCATCCCGTCCGCCCTGCAGGGTGGTGCCGCCGGTGAGATCTACAAGCAGTTCGCGCTGACCATCGCCATCTCGATGGCGTTCTCGGCGTTCCTGGCACTGGGCTTCACCCCGGCGCTGTGCGCGACCTTCCTCAAGCCGACGCACAACGACAACCCGAACATCGTCTACCGCACCTTCAACAAGTACTACGACAAGATCAGCCACACCTATGTGGGCCACATCACCTCGGCGGTGCGCCATGCGCCGCGCTGGATGATCCTGTTCGTGGTGCTGACCGCACTGTGCGGCTTCCTGTTCACCCGCATGCCGGGCAGCTTCCTGCCGGAAGAAGACCAAGGCTACGCGCTGGCGATCGTACAGCTGCCGCCGGGCTCGACCAAGGGCCAGACCAACGAAGTGTTCGCGCAGATGCGTGGCATCCTGGAAAAGCAGGATGGCTATGAAGGCATGCTGCAGGTGGCCGGCTTCAGCTTCGTCGGTTCCGGCGAGAACGTGGGCATGGGCTTCATCCGCCTGAAGCCGTGGGAGGAACGCAAGTTCACCGCGCCCGAGTTCATCCAGAACATGAACGGCGCGTTCTACGGCATCAAGGAAGCACAGATCTTCGTGGTCAACCTGCCCACCGTGCAGGGCCTCGGCCAGTTCGGCGGCTTCGACATGTGGCTGCAGGACCGCAGCGGTGCCGGCTACGAGCAGCTGACCCAGGCGCGCAACATCCTGCTCGGCAACGCCGCGCAGAAGCCCGAGGCACTGGTCGGCGTGCGCCCGAACGGACTGGAAAACGCCCCGCAGCTGCAGCTGCATGTGGACCGCGTGCAGGCGCAGTCGATGGGCATGTCGGTGTCGGACGTGTACAGCACCATCCAGCTGATGCTGGCCCCGGTGTACGTCAATGACTTCTTCTACGAAGGCCGCATCAAGCGCGTGACCATGCAGGCCGATGGCCCGTATCGCACCGGCCAGGAGTCGCTGAAGAGCTTCTACAGCCCGTCCAGCCTGACCACGAATGCCGACGGCACCAACGCGATGATCCCGCTCAACACGGTGGTCAAGTCCGAATGGGTGTCGGCACCGCCGTCGCTGAGCCGCTACAACGGCTACTCGGCGATCAACATCGTCGGCTCGCAGGCCCCGGGCACCAGCTCGGGTGAAGCAATGCAGACCATGGAGAGCATCGTCAACGACGACCTGCCGGCCGGCTTCGGCTACGACTGGTCGGGCATGTCCTACCAGGAAATCCTGGCCGGCAACGCCGCGACGCTGCTGCTGGTGCTGTCCATCGTGGTGGTGTTCCTGTGCCTGGCGGCCCTGTACGAAAGCTGGTCGATCCCGGTGGCGGTGCTGCTGGTCGTGCCGCTGGGCGTGCTCGGCGCTCTCGGCCTGTCGATGCTGCGCGGCCTGCCCAACGATCTGTTCTTCAAGATCGGCCTGATCACCGTGATCGGCCTGGCCGCGAAGAACGCGATCCTGATCGTGGAGTTCGCGGTGGAGCAGCGCGCAGCAGGCAAGACCCTGCGCGATGCCACCATCGAGGCGGCACGCCTGCGTTTCCGACCGATCCTGATGACCTCGTTCGCGTTCATCATGGGCGTGATCCCGATGGCGATCTCCACCGGCGCCGGCGCCAACTCCCGCCACGCCATCGGCACCGGCGTGATCGGCGGCATGCTGTTCGCCACCCTGCTCGGCCTGCTGATGATCCCGGTGTTCTTCGTGGTCGTGCGCCGCATGCTGGGTGACAAGCTGGATGAGTCCTCCAAGGAATTCATGGAGCGCCAGCGCGACGCGGAAGCCGCGCACCGCCCGGATCGTTGATCCGGCGGTGAGTTGAAACGAAAAGGCCCCGGAGCGATCCGGGGCCTTTTTCATTCGTGCCATGAAGCCGGTAGTCGCCGACCTTGGTTGGCGCCGCTGGATCCATGCCAACCAAGGTTGGCGCATGCCAAGCCGGCGTCTCAGCGCAGCAGCGCAACCACCACGCATACCACCACGAGAGCCAATGCAGCCCATTGCATCGGCACAAAGAAGAAATGATGGGGTGCAGCCATACCCTTCTGCCGGGGCGCACGGTTGAGCCACAAACCCAGCAATACGTTCACCGCTGCGCCGATGCCTGCACCCAACAGAACCTGGGGCAGCGGCGTGTTGCCTCTGGAGCCTTCATGCGGAAAGAAGTACGCCAGCAGCAGGATGGCTGCAATCGGCGTCACCAGCGTCATGAATCCCCAACCTCGATAGATCATCTTTGCAGACCGCGTAAAAACCGGCTTGCATTGGACCAGATCGGGTATCGCTCGGCCAAGAAGACCGTGTATCCACGCATGGCGTGGATCTACTGGCCGCGCCGCCGTTGCAGCGGCGCGGCCGGTCGAACTCAGCGCAGCCCGGTCTCGTTGCGGGCGATCACCAGGCGCTGGATCTCCGAGGTGCCTTCGTAGATCTCGGTGATCTTGGCATCACGGAAGTAGCGCTCCAGCGGCATTTCCTTCGAGTACCCCATGCCGCCGTGGATCTGCACGGCCTGGTGGGTGATCCACATCGCCGCTTCCGAGGCCGTCAGCTTGGCCACTGCCGCTTCGGTGCTGAAGCGCTTGCCCTGGCCCTTCACCCACGCAGCGCGCAGGGTCAGCAGCAGCGCTGCGTCCAGCTTGCACTTCATGTCGGCGATCTTGGCCTGGGTCATCTGGAAGGTGCCGATGGCCGCGCCGAAGGCCTTGCGCTCCTTCACGTATTCCAGGGTCGCTTCATACGCGGCCCGGGCGATGCCGATGGCCTGCGAGGCGATGCCGATGCGACCGGCATCGAGCACGCTCATGGCGATCTTGAAGCCTTCGCCTTCCTGGCCCAGCACATCCTCAGCCTGTGCCACGTAATCGTTGAACTCGATCTCGCAGGTGGCCGAGGCACGAATGCCCAGCTTCGGTTCGGTCTTGCCACGGCCGAAGCCCGCCTTGTCAGTATCGATCAGGAATGCGGTAATGCCGCGCGCGCCCTTGTCCGGCTCGCTCATCGCGAACAGCACGATGTACTTGGCCACCGGGCCAGAGGTGATCCAGCTCTTCTTGCCGTTGATGACGAAGGTGCCATCGGCCTGCTTCACTGCACGGCAGCGCATGGCGGTGGCATCCGAACCGGACTGCGGCTCGGTCAGCGCGAACGCGCCGATGGCCTCGCCTTCGGCGATGGCACGCACATACTTCTGCTTCTGTTCCTCGGTACCGTGGGTGAGGATGCCGTTGCAGAACAGCGAGTTGTTGACCGACATGATGGTCGAGTGGGCAGCGTCGGCGGCGGCGACCTCCACCATCGCCAGCACGTACGCCACCGGGTCCATGCCCGCGCCACCGTATTCGGTCGGCACTTCGATGCCCATCAGGCCGTTCTCGCCCAGCAGGCGGATGTTGTCCAGCGGGAACTCGCCGGTGCGGTCATGGTGCTCCGCGCTCGGGCCGATCTTCTCCTGCGCGATGCGCCGCGCCACGTCCTGCAGCATCAACTGCTCTTCAGTAAAGCTGAAATCCACAACACCCTCCCGGGTACATGAAGTTATGGGCCGCGCACCGCGCGCCCAGGTGCCTCGATTGTACCGGGGCCCGCCAGTTTCCGTACGCCAGCGACTTGACCGCGGAAGGCCTTCTCGGCGAATATATCTCTATATCGCGATAGGTAGATATTTATGGATCTGGAAGATTGGTCGACCCGCCTCAAGGTGTTCGCCGATGCGACCCGCGTGCGCCTGCTGGCGCTGCTGGAGCAGGAAGAGCTGACCGTGGCCGAACTGTCGGCGATCACCCGCCTGGCGCAGCCACGCGTGTCCACCCATCTGGCGCGCCTGAAGGAAGCCGGCCTGGTCCGTGACCGCCGTGCCGGCGTGTCGGCCTATTACCGCTTCGACGAGGCCCAGCTGGACCCGGCGCAGCGCGCATTGTGGCATGCCTTGAGCAACGGAAGCGACGACCCGCTGCTGCGGCAGGACGCTGAACGGGTTGCCGCCGTGCTGGCCCACCGTGCCGCCGACCAGAACTGGGCCGACAGCGTGGCCGGCGACATGGAGCGCCACTACTCCCCGGGCCGCACCTGGGAAGCCCTCGCGCGCACTGCGTTGCCGCTGCTTGAGACCGGCGACGTGCTCGACATCGCCTCCGGCGACGGCGTGCTGGCCGAACTGGTCGCCCCGCATGCCAAGCGCTACATCTGCATCGATACCAGCGCGCGCGTGGTTGCTGCCGCCAGCGAACGCCTGCGCCGCCTGCCCAACGTGGAAGTGCGCGAGGGCGACATGCATGCCCTGCCCTTCAAGGACGGCAGCTTCGACCTGGTGGTGCTGATGCACGCGCTGACCTACGCCAGCAAACCGGCGCAGGCGGTCACCGAAGCCGCGCGCGTGCTGCGCCCTGGCGGCCGCCTGCTGCTGTGCAGCCTGGCCCGCCACGAGCACAAGGCGGCGGTGGAGGCCTACGGCCACGTCAACCTCGGCTTCAGCGACAAGGAACTGCGCAGATTCGTCGACAAGGCCGGCCTGCAGGTATCCAGCCTGGAGACGGTTACCCGCGAAAAGCGCCCGCCGCATTTTGAAGTGATTTCACTGATCGCCAACAAGCCCTGACGCCGAGACCGCCATGTCCGCCCTGCCCTGGCTGCATCCTGATCGTGCCAATGCCCTGCTCGACGCCCTGCGTGAGCGGATCCTGATCATCGACGGCGCAATGGGCACCATGATCCAGCGCCATGGCCTGCAGGAAGACGACTACCGTGGCGAGCGCTTCGCCGGTGGCTACGATCATGTGCATGGCCCCGCTTGCGACCACGCCGTGCAGGAAGGCCATGACCTGAAGGGCAACAACGATCTACTGCTGCTGACCCGGCCGCAGGTCATCGCCGACATCCACACCGCCTACCTGGAAGCGGGCGCGGATCTGGTCGAGACCAACACGTTCAACGCCACGTCGGTCAGCCAGGCCGACTACCACCTCGAGCACCTGGTGTACGAGTTGAACAAGGCCGGTGCTGCGGTCGCCCGTACCTGCTGCGACGCCGTGGCCGCAACCACGCCGGGCAAGCCGCGCTTCGTGATCGGGGTGATCGGCCCGACCAGCCGCACCGCCTCGATCAGCCCCGATGTCAACGATCCGGGCTTCCGCAACACCAGCTTCGACGAACTTCGCGACACCTATCGCGAAGCCATCGAAGGCCTGATCGACGGTGGGGCCGACACCCTCATGGTCGAGACCATCTTCGACACCCTCAACGCGAAAGCCGCGTTGTATGCACTGGAAGAAGCCTTCGATGCGCGTGGCGCACGGTTGCCGGTGATGATCTCCGGCACCATCACCGACGCATCGGGACGCACCCTGTCCGGGCAGACCGCCGAGGCCTTCCACGCGTCGCTCGCGCATGCGCGTCCATTGTCGATCGGCCTGAACTGCGCGCTGGGTGCCGATGCGATGCGCCCGCACGTGGAAACCCTTTCGCAGGTCGCCGACTGCTACGTCAGCGCGCACCCCAACGCAGGCCTGCCCAATGCCTTCGGCGAGTACGACGAGACGCCCGAGGACATGGCCAGTACCCTGCGCGGTTTCGCCGAGGATGGCCTGTTGAACCTGGTCGGTGGCTGCTGCGGCTCCACCCCTGACCATATCCGCGCAATCGCCGAGGCCGTAGCCGGGCTGCCGCCGCGCGCCCTGCCCCGTGTCCAGGAGCAGGCTGCATGAATGTCGCCGCCACCGTTCCGCACTTCCCGCCCTATTGCTGCTGAGCCGACGCCTGCCATGACGCCTGTCCGCCCTACCCGCCTGTCCGGCCTGGAACCGCTGGTCATCACCCCGGACCTGTTGTTCATCAACGTCGGCGAACGCACCAACGTGACCGGCAGCGCGCAGTTCCGCAAGCTCATCAAGGAAGGCCGCTACGAAGAAGCGGTGGACGTGGCCCGCCAGCAGGTGGCCAGCGGCGCGCAGATCCTCGACGTCAACATGGACGAGGGCCTGATTGATTCGGAGGCAGCGATGACCCGCTACCTCAACCTGATCATGTCCGAGCCGGACATCGCCCGTATTCCGGTGATGGTCGACTCCTCCAAGTGGAGCGTGATCGAGGCCGGCCTGAAGTGCCTGCAGGGCAAGAGCGTGGTCAACTCGATCTCGCTGAAGGAAGGCGAGGCGCTGTTCCGCGAGCACGCACGCAAGGTGCTGCGCTACGGTGCCGCAGCGGTGGTGATGGCTTTCGACGAAAGCGGCCAGGCCGATACCTGTGCGCGCAAGGTCGAGATCTGCACCCGCGCCTACCGCATCCTGGTTGACGAGATCGGCTTCCCACCGCAGGACATCATCTTCGACCCGAACATCTTCGCCGTCGCCACCGGCATCGAAGAGCACGACAACTATGCAGTGGACTTCATCGAAGCCACCCGCATCATCAAGCAGACGCTGCCGCACTGCCATGTGTCCGGTGGTGTTTCCAACGTCTCGTTCTCGTTCCGTGGCAATGAAACGGTTCGCCAGGCCATCCACTCGGTGTTCCTGTACCACGCCATTGCCGCCGGCATGGACATGGGCATCGTCAACGCCGGCGCGATGCCGATCTACGACGAACTGGAACCGGAGCTGCGCGAGCGCGTGGAGGATGTGATCCTCAACCGCCGCAGTGATGCCACCGAGCGCCTGCTGGAGATCGCCGAGCGCTACAAGGGCAAGAAGGGCGCGGCGAAGACCGAAGACCTGGCCTGGCGCGGCAAGCCGGTGGCGCAGCGCCTGGCGCATGCGCTGGTGCATGGCCTGGATGCCTTCGTCGAGGAAGACACCGAGCTGGCCCGGCAGGCCTCCAGCCGCCCGCTGGACGTGATCGAAGGTCCGTTGATGGATGGCATGAACGTGGTCGGCGACCTGTTCGGCGCCGGCAAGATGTTCCTGCCGCAGGTGGTGAAATCCGCGCGCGTGATGAAGAAGGCTGTGGCCTATCTGCTGCCCTACATCGAGGCCGAGAAGGCGCGCAGTGGCGACACCGCCAAGAGCAACGGCAAGATCATCATGGCCACGGTGAAGGGTGATGTGCATGACATCGGCAAGAACATCGTCGGCGTGGTCCTGGCCTGCAACAACTTCGAGGTGGTCGACCTTGGCGTGATGGTGCCGGCGCAGAAGATTCTCGATGCCGCGCGCGAGCACAACGCCGACCTGATCGGCCTGTCCGGGCTGATCACTCCCTCGCTGGAGGAGATGAGCCACGTCGCCCGCGAGATGGAGCGCCAGGGTTTCAACCTGCCGCTGCTGATCGGCGGCGCCACCACCTCGCGCGCGCACACCGCGCTGAAGATCGACCCGCACTACAAAGCGCCTACGGTGTGGGTGAAGGACGCCTCGCGCGCGGTCGGCGTGGCCCAGTCGCTGATCTCGCGTGACCTGCGCGAGGCCTTCGTCGCCGCCAACGAGGCCGACTATGCCGAGATCCGCGCGCGGCATCGCAACCGTGGCGATGCCAAACGCCTGGTTTCGCTGGAACACGCGCGCGGGCAGAAATTCCAGGGCGGCTGGGACAGCTACACACCACCGGCACCGGACCAGCCCGGCCTGCACATATTCGACGACTACCCGCTGGCCGAACTGGTCGACTACATCGACTGGACGCCGTTCTTCCAGGCCTGGGAGCTGGCCGGCAAGTTCCCGGCCATCCTCACCGACGAGATCGTCGGTACCCAGGCCAGCGATCTGTACAAGGACGCCCACGCGATGCTCGAGCGCATCGTCAGCGAGAAATGGCTGACCGCCAAGGCCGTGTTCGGCCTGTGGCCGGCCAACAGCATCGGCGACGACGTGCGCGTGCAGCACCCGCTGGGCGAGACCACGCTGCACTTCCTGCGCCAGCAGGTGGACAAGCCGGCCGAGCGCCCGGACTTCTGCCTGGCCGATTTCATCGCCCCGGCCGACAGCGGCAGGCAGGATTGGATCGGCGCCTTCGCTGTCACCGCCGGTATCGGCATCGACGCGCATGTCGCGCGCTTCGAGGCCGAGCATGACGACTACAACGCGATCCTGCTGAAGGCCCTCGCCGACCGCTTCGCCGAGGCGCTGGCCGAGCGCCTGCACCAGCGCGTGCGTACCGAATTCTGGGGCCATGAGCGCGCCGAAACGCTGGACAATGAAGCCTTGATCGACGAGCAGTACCGTGGCATCCGCCCGGCGCCAGGGTACCCGGCATGCCCGGAGCACAGCGAGAAACGGCGCCTGTTCGACCTGCTGCAGGCCGAAGCCAACGCCGGCATGGAACTGACCGAGAGCTTCGCGATGCTGCCTACGGCGGCCGTTTCGGGCTACTACTTCAGCCATCCGCAGAGCCAGTACTTCGTGGTCGGCCGCCTCAGCCGCGAGCAGGTCAGCGACTACGCCCGGCGCAAGGGCGTGGACCGCGCCCAGGCCGAGCGCTGGCTCGCCTCCAACCTCGACTACGACCCCGAATGACACGGAAAAAAGGGGACGGAGGGGATTAAGTCGTTTGTGCCGCAAGCGACTTAATCCCCTCCGTCCCCTTTTTGCTTCATCATTCCGCGATGACTGTCCCCGTTGCCCGGCTCTCCAGCTTCTACCTGTTCTATTACGCGGCACTTGGCGCGTTCACTCCGTACTGGAGCCTGTTCCTGACCGCGCGCGGGATGAGCGTGACCGCGATCAGCGTGATGATGGGCCTGTGGTATGCCACGCGCGTGGTCGCGCCCAGCACCTGGACCTCGCTGGCGGCAGCCTCGCCACGGCCGATCCGCCTGCTGCGCATCGGCTGCATCCTGACCCTGATCAGCTTCGCCGCCTTCCTGTTGCCCTTGCCGCAGCCATGGATGTACCCGGCGATGGTGGTGTTCTGCTTCTTCTACAACGCGGTGATGCCGCAGTTCGAATCGATTACCCTCACCCATCTCGGCAGTGACAGCCATCGCTACGGCCTGATCCGGGTCTGGGGCTCGCTCGGCTTCATCGCCGTCGTCACCCTGTTCGGGTGGCTGATTGAAGGCGACGGCACGACCAGCCACGCCGGGCTGCTGCCGTGGATGATGCTGCCACTGTTCGTCCTGCTGGTCGCATCCGCCTTCAGCAACCACTACGCACGCGGCATCGGCAAAGCCGAGGGCGACGCCAGCGGCTTCTGGCAGATCGTGCGGCGGCCGCCAGTGTTGGCGTTCTTCCTGGCCGCCTTCATGGAACAGCTCTCGTTCGGGCCGTACTACACGTTCTTCTCGGTCTACATGGACCATCACGGCTACCGCACATCCACGCTCGGCCTGCTGTGGACCATCGGCGTGGTGTTCGAAGTGGGTGTGTTCTTCACCATCGGCCGTTTCTTCCGCCGCTACGACGCCAGCTGGATGCTGCTGATCGCGCTGGTCAGCTCCTGCCTGCGCTGGGCGGTGACCGCATTGTTCCCGGAGAACCTGCCGGTGATGCTGCTGGCGCAGACCGCGCACGCGCTGGGCTTTGCGGCCTTCTTCGCCGCAGCCATGCAGATGCTGGCGACCTATTTCCCGGGCCGCCTCAACGGCCATGGCCAGGGCCTGCTGTATGGCTTTTCGTCCGGTGTCGGTGGCGTGTTGGGCGCGCTCATTGCCGGGCAGCTATGGAAGATCGATGATGGCCGCACGGCGTTCCTGGCCGGCAGCGGCTTCGCCCTGGTCGGCGCCCTGCTGTGCTTCTTCGCCCTGAGCCTGCCACTGATCCGCGCGAAACGGCGCCGTCGCGCGCACTGACCATGCGCAGGATCAGCGCTGCAGCAGCACCCGCTGCAGCGACGGCAGCAGCACCCGGTTGCCGTGCGCGCTGAGGTGGTCGCCATCGAAGAACAGCGGCCGGCCATCGCGCTGCGCCGGGCACAGCACGTCGTCGCAGAGCACCGGCATCGGATCCCACAGCACGCCGCCCGGCAGGCCATCAGCCACCTTCCGCAGGCTGCCCAGCATCGGCGCCCGCAGCGTCTCCATCGCCTCGCGCGTGCTGTCCAGGCCGTTGCGGCAGATCTCGTTGCGCGCGTTGAAGCGGTCCGAACAGCGGTAGGGCGGCGCCGGCAATACCGGCTTGGGGGCCTCCAGTACGATGCGTACGCCGCGCTCGGCCAACGGCTTCCACTGGAGGATCGCCTCGGCCACGTCGGCCTCACGCCCTGCGGCGGCTTCCGGGGTCAGCTCGCCCGCCAGCTGTGCCTGCGCGTCGAACAACACAAACTGGTCGGACAAGCGCGGTATCCGCAGTGAGACCAGTACCACGGCATCACCTGGCTGCGCTCGTCGCGTGACGTCGGCGAGCACTGCTGCGTCGAAATCACTGCAACCGGCACCCGCGCCACGCCACGTCTGCAGGCTTACCTGCGGGCATCCACCTCGCCCGTAGAGGACGACCTCCGAGCCGGTCTCAAGTGCCAGCCGCTGCAGCAGCTCGATGTAGGCCATCGCATGCGAATCACCGGCAACGAAGACCCGCTTCGGCGCGCCCGCCGACAGCGGCCGTTCGCAGGCCCCGCGGGCATAGGTCCGCATGCTGCCACCTTCGAAGCGTCGCTTGGTGGCCACCAGGCTGCAGTCGGGATAGTCGCCTGCCACGCTCTTGCCGTTGGGATACCAGTCGGCCGGATGCCGGCTGACCGTGCTCAGTGATATCCGCGGCGCTTGCAGGTACATCAGGGTCTGGGTGCCAGCCGCCACCAGCAGCACGGCCGCGCCGGCCAGCACCCAACGCCCCGGGCGCAGACGCTGCGCCAATCCGCCACGGAATGGTTGTTCCACCCAGCGCCACGACAGCCACGACAGCAGCAGCACCAGCGCCAGCGCAGCGGTCATCTGCAACGGTGTCTGCAGGCCCACGGTCCAGCGCATCAGCACGAACACCGGCCAGTGCCACAGATACAGTGAGTACGACAGCAGGCCGATGTAGCGCATCGGCCGACTGGCCAGCAGGCGTGCCACCCAGGCCTGCGGATGATGATGCAGCGCCCAAAGCAGACCTGCGGCAGCGAAGGTCGGCAGCAGACCATCGGGCCACGGCGAATGCCCTGCCCGTGCAGTCCACAACGCCCAGCCCAACAGCGCCAGTGCCGCCAGCGCAAGCAGCGAAAACACGGGCGCGGCGCGCTTCAGTGCCGCCCCCGTCACTGGATCCAGCGATTCGCGCACATGCAGCAACTGGAACAACAGCACGCCAACGCCCAATTGCCACAACCGCGTGCTGGTGGCGTAGAACGCCCACGACGGCGGCACCTCGCGCAGGCCCAGCATAGCGGCATGCAGCAACGACGCCGCACTGACCACTGCGAACAGGCCCAGGCTGATCCAACGCCCACGCACGCTGCGCGCCCAGGCAAGGAACAGCAGCGGGAACAGCAGGTAGAACTGCTCCTCCACGCCCAGCGACCAGGTATGGGTGTAGGGATTGAATTCGGCCCTGGGCGCGAAGTAATCGTTGCCGATCAGCGCCAACACCCAGTTGCTGAAGCCGAAGAATGCCATCAGCCCGGTCTTGTCACTGGCCTCGCTGAGCCAGGACTCGGGAATGAACAGCACGCTCGCCACGGCGGTCAACAGCAGGCAGCTGATCAGCGCAGGTGCGATGCGGCGGATACGGCGCGAATAGAAGCGCAGCATCGACTGCCACAGCGACAACGGCGGCAGCCGGTGTACCGAGGCGCTGACCACGAAACCGGAGATGACGAAGAACACGTCTACGCCGGTGAACCCGCCCGGCAACCAGGCCGGATCAAGATGGAACACGATGACGGCCAGCACGGCGATCGCGCGCAGGCCGTCGATGTGCGGCACGTAGCCACGACTTGGATCAGCGCTCATCCGTTCCCCCAAGGACGCGGCGGCAATGCACCGCAGCGCTCACGCATTTACCAGACCAGGTCGTCCGGCACCTGGTATTGCGGGTCCGCGTAGGGATCTTCCTCGGCCGGCGCATTCGGATCAACCTTCAGCGCCACCGATGCGGCGAACACTGCCTCGGACTGTGCCAGCACCTCGGCAGTCACCAGCAGGTAACGACCATTGAGCTGGACCACGCCCAGTTCACCGGCGTTGAGCGCGGTCAACTGTTCGGCAGTCACATAGATGCGCTTGATCTTGCCGCCATACGGGAAGTGACGGGCAATGTCCGCCGCTTCGGCATTGAGGCTCTTGTCCTTCAGCAGTTCTTCCAGCTTGGCCTTCGCCTCGCGACGCACGCGCGCTTCTTCCTGCTTCAGACGCTCGGTCTCGATGCGCTCTTCCTTCTCCCGCTGCGCGCGGATGGCATAGGCCTTGGCCAGGTCCATCTCTTCGGCACTGCGCGGCTTGCGCGGGCCGTGCTGGCCCTGGCCACGCTGACCACCGGGCTTGCCCGGACCACCATGGCCCTGCCCACGGCGCTCACCGGGCTTGTGCTCGCCCTTGCCGGCGCCCTGCGGCTTTCCATTGCCATTGCCACCCTTGCCCTGCGGGCGGCCATCGCGGCGGGGGCCATCATTCTTGCGCTCGGGCTTGGGCGCCGGCTTGAAGCCCAGGCCCATCAGCTGGTCGCGGAGGGTATCGCTCATAGGATTCGGATCAGTAGTGCGGCGGCGGCGGTTCGCTCGCCGGATCGGAAGAATTGAGTGCGTTGCGGACCTTGCCCAGGTCTTCCAGCAGCACGCGCAGCACATCGGCGTTGCGCATGCCCTGCATGCGGGCGTCCGCCAGCGCATCGCTCAGTTCGGCCAGCGCCTGTTCCTGGAAGGACACGCGCATTTCCAGCTCGACCAGGCGCGCTTCCAGCGCCTGCTCGCGTTCGGACGGTAGATCAGACATGCAGCGAACGTCCCCGGCCGATGCCGTAGTAGGCCAGGCCTGCAGCTTCCACTTCGGCCGGTTCGTACAGGTTGCGCCCGTCGAACACCGCCGCATCCTTCAGCTGCTCGCGCAGCTTCTGGAAGTCGGGGCTGCGGAACTGCTTCCACTCGGTCACCACGACCAGCGCGTCGGCACCCTGCAGCGCTTCATCGGCACTGTTGCAGAACACCAGGTCATCGCGTTCGCCGAAAATGCGCTGCGACTCGTGCATCGCCTCCGGATCGTAGGCACGCACCGTCGCACCGCCTTCCCACAGCTGCGCCAGCAGGCGACGGCTGGAGGCTTCGCGCATGTCGTCGGTGTTCGGCTTGAACGCCAGGCCCCACACGGCAAAGGTCTTGCCGCGCACGCCTTCGTCCTCGCCCTTGTCGTAATGGCGCTGGATGAGGGCGAACAGATGGCCCTTCTGCGCATCATTGACCGCCTCCACCGCGTTCAGCAGCTTCGGCTCAAGGCCGTACTGCTGGGCAGTGCGGGCCAGCGCCTGCACGTCCTTGGGGAAGCACGAGCCGCCGTAACCGGCGCCCGGGTAGATGAAGTGCCAGCCGATGCGGGGATCCGAACCAATGCCCTGGCGGACCTGCTCGACGTCGGCACCCACGCGTTCGGCGATATTGGCGATTTCATTCATGAACGAAATCTTGGTCGCCAGCATCGCGTTGGCCGCGTACTTGGTCAGCTCGGCCGAACGCACATCCATTTCCACCACGCGGTCGTGGTTGCGGTTGAACGGCGCATACAGGCGGCGCATCACCGCCACCGACTCTTCGTTCGCCGCACCGATGATGATGCGGTCCGGGCGCATGCAGTCCGCAACCGCATCGCCTTCCTTCAGGAATTCCGGGTTGGACACCACGTCGAAGGCGATGTCCGCGCCACGCGCGGCCAGCTCTTCGGCAATGGCGGCACGCACCTTGTCGGCGGTGCCGACCGGCACCGTCGACTTGTTCACCACCACGGTCGGCACGCTCATGTGCCGACCAATGGTCCGGGCTACGGCAAGCACGTATTGAAGATCGGCACTGCCATCCTCGTCCGGCGGCGTACCAACGGCGATGAACACCACCTGGCCATGATCGATGGCGGCCGCGGCATCCGTGGTGAACGCCAGCCGCGCTGCGGCATGGTTGGCCTTCACCATCGGCTCCAGGCCGGGTTCATAGATCGGAATGATGCCCTGGTTGAGGCCATCCACCTTGGCCTGGTCGATATCGACACAGACCACCTGATGACCAACATCGGCCAGGCAGGTACCGGTCACCAGTCCAACGTAACCGGTACCAAAAATCGCAACGCGCATATCCGTATTCGCTCCTGGATGACTTACGGCAGAACGCCCAGCAGCTCGACGTCGAACGTCAGGGTCGCGTTCGGGCCGATCGGGCCACCCGGGGTGCCATTCTCGCCATAGGCCAGGTTGCCCGGGATCCAGAAGCGGTACTTCGAACCGACCGGCATCAGTGCGACGCCTTCAGTCCAGCCCTTGATCACCTGGTCCAGACCGAACTCGGCCGGCTGACGGCCATAGGAGCTGTCGAACACGGTGCCGTTGAGCAGCTTGCCTTCATAGTTCACGCGCACTTTGCTGCTCGGCAGCGGGCGCTCACCGCTGCCCGGGCGGATGACCTGGTACTGCAGGCCCGACGCGGTGGTCACCACGCCCGGCTGGGTCTTGTTCTTGGCCATGAACGCATTGCCTTCCTCACGGTTGGTCTGCGCGGCGGCGGCAGCCTTGGCCTGCATTTCAGCCTGCTTGCTGCCCATGAAGGCCTGGATGGTGGCGGTCGCGTCGGCTTCCGTCATCTTCGGCTGACCCTTGCTCAGGCCGGTGCTGATCGCGTCAAACAGCGAGGCGACGTCGATGTCGTCCTTCAGCTGCGCCAGCGACGGGCCTACCGAGTAGGAACCGATCATCTGCGACACCTTGACGCGGTCGACCTTCGGCGGCTCCGAACCCGGCGCCATGCCCGGCACCTGCTGGCCGCTGCGGGCCATCACGACCTGGCGCAGCGCGGCATCGGTGGCCTTGGCCTGTTCCTGGGTGATCTGCGGCTGCAGGCCTTCGAACGAACGCTCCACAGCGGTGCGCAGGGCGGCAACGTCGATCTCATCGGCGATCGGGGTGAACGACTTGGCCACGTCCAGGCCGATGGCGTAGCCGAGCTTCTGCTTGGGGGAATTCAAGGTTGCGGTCTCCTTGGCGGCTGCGGGGGCAGCCGGTTGTTGCGACAGAGCGACACCCGAAGTGCCCATCGCCAGAATCAGAACCGACGCCGCGGCGCCGCGCATTCCCATCTTCATTCGCTGCATTCCTGGAAGTGTCTGGGCGCCGACGTCGGCGCGAAAAGAAACATTGTCGCACGCATGCCGTCGATGTCGAGGCATCCGTGCCGAATATCAATGCGTGGCCGCTGCGGCCAGCGCCTTGTCGATGGCAGCCGTCAGCTGCGGATCGTCCGGCGTCACCTTGCTGGCGAACTGGGCAATGACCTTGCCGTCGCGGCCGACCAGGTACTTGTGGAAATTCCAGCCCGGCGCCACGCCGGTGGCCGCGGTCAGGCGCTGGTACAGCGGCGTAGCCTCCGCACCAACCACATGCACCTTCTCGAACATCGGGAACTTGACGCCATAGGTCAGCGTGCAGAAGTCCTGGATCTGCTTCTCGTCACCCGGCTCCTGGCCCTTGAAGTCGTTGGACGGGAAGCCCAGCACCGCGAAGCCCCGGCCTGCATAGCGCTTCTGCAGCGCCTCCAGTCCTTCGTACTGCGGGGTGTAGCCGCATTTGCTGGCGGTGTTGACCACCAGCAGTACCTGGCCGTGGTAGCGCTGCTGCAGGTTGACCTGCTGCTTGCTGGCCAGCGGCCGGTAGTCCAGGTCGAGCAGATCGGCCGCCAGCGCGCTGGCAGAACCGGCGACGCCGGCCACCAGCAGGGCCAACAGGGACAGGCCGCGCAGGCGGCGCGGGGAAACGGTCGACAGGGGCATCAGGAGGGGTCCGCAGTAGCCATTCACCAGGCCCGGCCACTGCCGGCCGGGAATCGGCCGAACTATAGCACCGGGCTTCGGCGCCCCTGATGGCACAGGCCCATCCGGGCTTTGCGCGGCGTGGCGATTGCACTGCCCGGGCGCCATCGACGGCGTCGCGATGACATAGCATGGACATCACTGAATGGAAGGCCGGCCTGGATCGGCATCTGCGACAGTTTTATTTCCCTTCCAAATCAATCACATAAATTGAAGTTTCAGTCATCTGACCACCCCTGCCATCAGTTGGGGCCGGCAAGGGGTTGCACGTAGGCGTGCCGGTGTTATAGTTGCATACAACACCAGTCACCTGAGACAGGGGGAAGCCATGAACGCCCGGATCCGTCGCAACCTCACCGCACCCGCGGCCGCTGCTGTTTCGACCCTGATCGTGCTGGCCTGGTTGGCCGCGCCCAGCCTCCCCGACTCCGCTGACAGTGCGCAGGACGCGACCGCCTCTCCGGCAGGGAACGCCGATCCCTCCCCCCCCTCTCCCCCGCGTCGGCTGCACAGCTCCCTGTCCATGCCGTATTTCTCGTTCGCACAGCCGCTGACCCCACGGAGCTGAATATGAGCGACATCCAGTGGAGCGACGGCGCTCCCATCTACCGTCAGTTGAAGGAGCGCGTGATCGCCATGATGCTCGACGGAATCCTCAAGCCGGGCGACGCCCTGCCTTCGGTGCGCCAGGTGGCCGCCGACTACCAGCTCAACCCCATCACCGTTTCGCGCGCTTACCAGGAACTGGCTGACGAAGGCCTGGTCGAGAAGCGCCGCGGCCTGGGCATGTTCATGACCGAGCAGGCGGCCACGCAGCTGCGCAGCAGCGAGCGCGACCGCTTCCTCAACGAAGAATGGCCGGCGGTCCTGGAGCGCATCCAGCGCCTGGGCCTGAGCCTTGATGAATTGCTGCCCCAGGGGAAAGTCTGATGAATAGCACTGCAAGCGAATCGGTCATCACCGCCCGAGGCCTGCGCAAGGCCTACAAGACCACCGTTGCCCTCGACAATGCCAGCTTCAGCATTCCGAGCGGGCGCATCGTCGGCCTGATCGGCCCCAACGGCGCCGGCAAGACCACTGCACTGAAGGCCATCCTTGGCCTGACCTCGGTGGAAGGCGACCTGAGCGTGCTCGGCCGCGACCCGCGGCTGCACCGCGACGAACTGATGAAGGACATCTGCTTCATCGCCGACGTCGCCGTGCTGCCACGCTGGCTGAAGGTCCGCGAGGCGATCGATTTCGTCGCCGGCGTCCACCCGCGCTTCGACCGCGCCCGTTGCGAACGCTTCCTGGCCAACACCAAGCTGCAGCCGAAGCAGCGCGTGCGCGAGCTGTCCAAGGGCATGATCGTGCAGCTGCACCTGGCACTGGTGATGGCCATCGATGCCCGCATCCTGGTGCTGGACGAGCCCACCCTGGGCCTGGACATCCTCTATCGCAAGGAGTTCTACCAGCGCCTGCTGGAAGACTACTTCGACGAACAGAAAACCATCATCGTCACCACCCACCAGGTGGAGGAGATCGAGCACATCCTCAGCGACGTGATGTTCATCCGCGATGGCCGCATCGTGCTCGACGCGGAAATGGACGACGTCGGCCAGCGCTATACCGAGCTGCTGGTCAATGCCGACCAGCTGGACACCGCGCGCGCCCTGAAGCCGATCGACGAGCGCAGCCTGGCGTTCGGCAAGACCGTGATGCTGTTCGATGGCGTGCCGCGCACCCAGCTTTCCTCTCTCGGCGAGACCCGCATCCCGGGCCTGGCCGACCTGTTCGTCGCCATCATGAAGGGGACCTACGCATGAATGCCGTCAACCACCCCATCAGCCCGATCGGCACCCTGCGCTGGCTGCTCAAGCGCGAGTACTGGGAGAACCGCGGCGGCTTCCTGTATGCCCCGTTGATCGCGGGCCTGATCTCACTGGTGATGAGCATCGCCGGCATTGCCTTCGGCCTGTTCGCGCTGAACCGTGCAGCACGCGACGGCGGCCTGCACATCGATGGCGAGAACGTGAACATCAACGGCCTGAACCTGGCCCTGCTCACCCGTGACATCAGTGCCAAGGACCTTGCTGATCTTGGCAACGGCCTGGACCTGACTCTGGTACTCAGTTCAAGCTGGCCGTTCGTGGTGCTGGCCTTCGTCGTGTTCTTCTACTGCCTCGGCGCCCTCTACGACGATCGCCGTGACCGCAGCATCCTGTTCTGGAAGTCGTTGCCGCTGTCGGACACGCAGACCGTGCTGTCCAAGGTGATCAGCGCACTGATCGTGGCACCATTGATCGCGGTCATCGCCGGCATCCTCACCATGTTCGGCTTCATGCTGATCATCAGTGCCGTCGCGCTGCTGCACGGTGGCAGCCCGATGACCCTGATCTGGGGCCCGGCCAGCCCGCTGACCCTGGCCGCTGGACACCTGGCCTGGATTCCGGTCTATGCCCTGTGGGCCCTGCCCACCGCCGGCTGGCTGCTGCTGTGCTCGGCATGGGCCAGGAGCAAGCCGTTCCTGTGGGCGGTAATGTTGCCGCTGTTTGCCGGCATCATTGTCAGCTCCACCAAGATGATGCCGCTGTTCGGCCTGACCACCGGCTGGTTCTGGCAGAACATCGTCGGCCGCCTGCTGCTGGGCGGCGTGCCCGGCATGGACCTGCTGTATCGCCTCGGCGCCGACGAAGCATCGCGCCGCGATCTGGACTCGGTCGTCAGCCTGATGTCCCCGGCCTCGCAGCTGAAGTCGCTGGCGATGCCGGAACTGTGGATCGGCGCCGCTGTCGGTGCAGTGTTCATCTTCCTCGCCATCCGCCTGCGCAAGCGCGCCGGCGAGATCTGATTCCATCCACCCGGAGGCACCACCCATGCGTTCCCTGCTCGCCTGTACTGCGTTGTTGCTGTTGCCGCTGTCGGCCCTGGCCGCCGATGCCCAGAACTGCAAGTTCACCGCTGCCCGCACGTTGAAGCTGGACCTGGCCGGTGCCAAGGCGGTGGTATTCGAGGTCAACCAGCATGACCTGAAGATCACCGCCAGCGCCGGCGGCGGTCAGCTGGAAGGGCGTGCCTGCGCCTCCAGCCAGGAATGGCTGGACCAGCTGGTACTGGACCAGCGCAGGGTCGGTGACAAGCTGGTGGTCAGCCTGCGCCGCGAAGGTCGCTCGCCCAGCATCAGCATCGGCAACAGTTACGCCTGGCTGGACGTCCGCGGCAGCGTGCCGGACAACCTGCCGCTGCAGCTCAAGGTCGGCTCGGGCGATGCCAGCGTGGAGAACGCGCAGTCGCTGAGCGTGGACGTGGGTTCCGGTGATGCCGTGGCCCGCGGCACCCGTGGCAGCATCCACGCCGCGGTGGGTTCGGGCGACCTCAACATCGATGGCGGCACTTCGTTGAACCTGCTGTCACTGGGCTCCGGCGATGTCAACGTGCGCAACATCAGCGGTGATGCCAGCACCGGTACCGTGGGCTCCGGTGACCTGAAGATCACCGATGTGCGTGGCAACGCGCGGCTGGACACCGTGGGCTCGGGCGATATCGAGTTCAAGCGGGTGAAAGGCAGTGTCGAGGTGGGCGTGGTCGGCTCCGGCGGCGTCGACCTGGCCGACATCGGTGGCAACGTGCACGTCCGCAGCCACGGCTCGGGCGACATCCAGGTCGACGGCGTAGGCGGCAGCCTGACCGTCGACCACAGCGGCAGCGGTGACGTCGATCATCGCAATGTCAGCGGCAAGGTCACCCTGCCGCGCAGCAAGTAATCCTCTTCCAGACACCTCCAGGGGACCACCATGAACCTGTTGCGCCTGTTGCCTGCCACCCTGCTGTGCCTGCCGCTGATCGCTTGCGGCGGCACCTCGTCCTCGCCCGACAAGACCGTCGGCAAGAGCGTCGCCGAAGCCACCAGCGGCGTCGGCCAGACCGTCAAGGAAGCCATGGACGATGCCCGCAAGGACATCGCCGAGGGCAACATCAAGATCTCCGCCGACCAGCAGCCACGCGCGGAAATCACCCCGGATGGCCGCCTGCTGATCGCGGGCAAGGAAATCACCGCCAACGACACCCAGCGCCGCCACCTGCAGGAGTACCGTGGCCACGTGGTGGCCATCGCGATGGACGGCATGGATGTCGGCCTGGCCGGCGCCAAGCTGGGAGCCAATGCGGCCGGTGAAGCACTGAAGGGCATCTTCAGCGGCGACAGCGAAGGCGTGGAGAAGCGCATCAACGCCGAAGCCGCGAAGATCGAGGCGCAGGCCAAGCGCATCTGCGAACGCCTGCCGGCGATGCTGGCCAGCCAGCAGGCCCTGGCGCGCGAGCTGCCGGCCTTCAAGCCGTACGCAACGATGGACCAGAGCGACGTGGACGACTGCGGCAAGAACAACTCTGTCACGTTCTCGAAGTGAGACAAATCAGCGCACCCGGCCGGTCGTGGTGTTACACGGCCGGCCGCGTCGCACTGGCCGGCTTACAATGGTGGCCCCGGATGCCCCCGAACCGAATGCCATGAAGAAGTTGTTCCTGCTGCTGGTCGCCCTGCTCTGCCTGGGCCTGGCCGGCTGTGACAAGGATTACCGCAACCATCGCGCCGAGCGCGGCAAGCCCAAGATTTCCGTCAGCGACGGCATGGTCACCGTGCGCCGCCCGCCGGCACCGAACATCATCATCCTCGGCGATGGCACGATGAAGGTGGACGAGATCCAGATTCCGCTGGACGCCGGACAGAAGCAGATGCTGCAGACGATGTTCGGCAAGCTGCAGGTACTGCGCCAGAACACCCTGGTGGCCGCGCCGGCCGATCCCAACATGCAGCCGGTGAAGATCCAGCCGCCGGAAGGCATGGATGTGATTCCGGCGGACCTGATCCAGCGCATCCCGGAGTTCAAGGACTACACCGACACCTTCGGCAACATCGTCGCCGACCGTCGCTGAAGCAGAAACGCCGCCCAAGGGCGGCGTTTCTGCTTTCTGTAGAGTCGAGCCATGCTCGACTCCGGAACAACAGTCGAGCATGGCTCGACTCTACAACCGGCCGATCAACCGCCGGCGCCGCCGCCACCACCACCAGCCTGGATGCCGCCAGCGGTCAGCGCCGTCGGGTCCAGCAGGCGGCGCAGCTCGGCTTCTTCCAGGCCACTGTCCTCCAGCGCCACATCCAGCACCGGGCGCTGTTCCTTGTACGCACGCTTGGCGATCGCAGCTGCCTTCTCGTAACCGATGATCGGGTTAAGTGCAGTGACCAGGATCGGGTTGCGCGCCAGCGCTTCGGCAACGCGGTCCTCGCGCACCTTCAGCCCGGCGATCGCACTGTCGGCCAGCAGGGTGGACACGTTGGCCAGCAGGCCGATGCCATCGAGCAGGTTCACCGCGATCAGCGGCAGGGTGACGTTGAGCTGGAAGTTGCCGGTCTGGCCGGCCACGGTGATCGCGGCGTGGTGGCCGATCACCTGCGCGCAGGCCATCACGGTGGCTTCCGGAATCACCGGATTGACCTTGCCCGGCATGATCGAGCTGCCCGGCTGCAGTGCCGGCAGTTCGATCTCGCCCAGCCCGGCCAGCGGACCGGCATTCATCCAGCGAAGATCATTCGCGATCTTGATCAGCGCCACGGCCAGTGCATTGAGCTGGCCGGACAGTTCGACCGCATCATCCTGCGCGGCCAGGCCTTCGAACTTGTTCTCGGCACTATCGAACTTGAAACCGGTCTGCTGCTTCAGCGCCTTGGCCACCTGCGCGCCGAAACGCGGATCGGCGTTGATGCCGGTACCGATGGCGGTGCCGCCCAGCGGCAGCCGGCGCACGCGCTTGAGGCTGTCTTCGATGCGCTCCTGGGCCGAGGCCAGCTGCGCCGACCATGCGCCGAATTCCTGCTCGAAGGTGAGCGGCATCGCGTCCATCAGGTGGGTACGGCCGGTCTTGACCACCTTGCGCAGGCTGCGGCCCTTCTTGTCCAGGGTCTTGCGCAGGTGCACCAGCGCCGGCAGCAGCTGCTCATGCGTCGCCAACACCGCCGACACCCGCAACGCGGTCGGAATCACGTCGTTGGAGCTCTGGCCCTGGTTGACGTGGTCATTGGGATGCACCGCGGTCTTGCCGGCCTTGCCCGCGCGGTTGGCCAGGGTGGCGATGACCTCGTTGGCATTCATGTTCGAGGAGGTGCCCGAACCGGTCTGGTAGACGTCGATCGGGAACTGCGCGTCCCAGTTGCCGGCGGCCACTTCGGCAGCAGCGGTCTGGATGGCCTTGGCCACATTCTTCGGCAGGTGGCCCAGCTCGGCGTTGACGCCGGCGGCGGCGCCCTTGACCAGGCCCAGGGCGCGGATGAAACCGCGCGGCATGCGCTGGCCCGACACCGGGAAATTCTGCACGGCGCGCTGGGTCTGCGCGCCCCACAGGGCGTCCGCAGGTACCTGCAGCTCGCCCATGCTGTCGTGTTCGATTCTGAAACCCTTGCTTGCAGCTTTGCTCATTGCATCAACTCCGCACTACTTCAGTTGGGGAAAGGGAAGCGGCGGCTGGCAGGGTGTCGCTTCCCGGGCTGGCGGCTGCGCCCACGATACTCCCTTGCCGATAGCGTGGGATGACGAGGACGGGCCAGATCGTTCCGTCTGCACGGCCGATCTGCACGCGCAAGGGGTAGTGCCGGCCGCTTGCCGGCAATCCATGGAGTCGTGGGCCGGGCGTGGTTGCCGGCCAGCGGCCGGCACTACCTCACCGGCACGTCGTAGAATATGGCCCCCGCCGCTCGCCCCAGCCCTGCCGACATGTCCGATTCCGCCCTGCTCGCCCTGTCCCCGCTCGATGGCCGCTATGCCGGCAAGGTCGACGCCCTGCGCCCGATCTTCTCCGAGTACGGCCTGATCAAGGCCCGCATCACGGTCGAAGTGGAGTGGTTGCTGGCCCTGGCTGCCGAGCCGGGCATCGTCGAACTGGCCCCGTTCTCCGACGCCGCCGTCGCCCGCCTGCGCGCCCTGGCCGCCAGCTTCAGCCCGGCCCAGGCCGCGCGCGTGAAGGAAATCGAGCGCACCACCAACCATGACGTCAAGGCGGTGGAGTACTTCATCAAGGAACAGCTGAAGGACGACGCCGAGCTGGCCCCGGCGCTGGAATTCGTGCATTTCGCCTGCACCAGCGAAGACATCAACAACCTCAGCTACGGCCTGATGCTGGAACAGGCCCGCCGCGAGGTGCTGCTGCCGACCCTGGACGGCATCGCCAGCACCCTGCGCAGCCTGGCCCACGCCCAGGCCGGCCTGCCGATGCTGTCGCGCACCCACGGCCAGACCGCCTCGCCGACCACCCTGGGCAAGGAGCTGGCCAACGTGGTCGCGCGCCTGGAGCGCCAGCGCAGGCAGATTGCCGCGGTCGAACTGACCGGCAAGATCAATGGCGCGGTGGGCAACTACAACGCCCACATCGCCAGCTACCCGGACGTGGACTGGCCGGCCTTCGCCGAGCGCTTCGTGACCGGCCTGGGCCTGGTGTTCAACCCGTACACCACGCAGATCGAGCCGCACGACAACATCGCCGAGATCGGCGATGCCGCACGCCGCGCCAACATCATCCTGATCGACCTGGCCCGTGACATCTGGGGCTACGTTTCGCTGGGCTACTTCAAGCAGCGCCTGAAGGAAGGCGAAGTCGGCTCGTCGACGATGCCACACAAGGTCAACCCGATCGATTTCGAGAATGCGGAAGGCAACTTCGGCATCGCCAACGCGCTGTTCGAGCACTTCAGCGCGAAGCTGCCGATCAGCCGCTGGCAGCGTGACCTGACCGATTCCACCGTGCTGCGTGCGCTGGGCACCGCGTTCGGCCACAGCCAGGTGGCGCTGGATTCGCTGGCCAAGGGCCTGGGCAAGCTGGAAGTGAACCCGCAGCGCCTGGACGCCGATCTGGACGCAGCCTGGGAAGTACTGGCCGAGGCCGTGCAGACGGTGATGCGTCGCCACGGCCTGCCGAACCCGTACGAGCAGCTGAAGGCGCTGACCCGCGGCCAGGGCATCACCGCCGAGTCGATGCGCGCGTTCGTGCAGGGGCTGGAGCTGCCGGCGGATGCGAAGCAGCGCCTGCTGGAGATGACCCCGGGCAGCTACACCGGCCTGGCCGAGTCGCTGGCGAAGAAGATCTAAGGGGTTTCCTTTGCGGCGGCGGCCGCGGGCGCTGCCTGCGGCAGGCAACTGCAACAGCAACATCAACGTCAAGAGCGGCTCTGGGTTTTTGCCGTGCTTGGCGGGGCGGGTTGGATTCGCGGGACACGCCGTGAACCCGT